>NZ_JBHVSI010000011.1:0-209435 GCF_042885335.1 Neobacillus sp. NPDC058068
TTCCTTTGCGCAGGGGCCTCCAAGCGAAGCGCGGAAGTTAAAAAAAATACGCCAAATCAAGCCGGATAAATATCTATTTTATTGACAGAAGTCCAGATTCGGCCAAACCAAATGCTTTAACCTAAACTAATCAATCATTTACCCAAACAGAAAGTTATTTTCGAAATTACTAAATCATAGTAAAATAGTAATAATATATATATTTAGAGGGGTAGATTCCTTTTGTTTTTCATTCGCCTTGTTAAATCATTTATGAAGAAGAAATGGTTTATCTATCTATTTCTCACTTTGGTCCCTGCTGCCGTTATTAGTTTTGTATTAGCACAGCATACGGTTAGCTCTGTTGAAAACAAATATAAAAGCGAAGCACAAGAGTTTGCCGATTTTCATGCGATGAATATTGAGCATTTTCTGAGTGAAACAGTGGGCAGATTAGAGATGCTCGCTACCTCTATTAAAATTCAAAATAATAACAAAGATGATTTACAAAAAATACTTCAAGAAACGGAAGAAAAGGATCCCCGTTTTTCCGGTTTTTATTGGTCTAACTCCAATGGTGACTTGTTAATCGGCTCAAATCCAATCAACAAACCAATCAATGTGAGTGATCGTCCTTATTTTCAGCAGGCGCTAAAAACGGGGCAAACCAGTTTATCTAAGGCCCATATCGGAAGGGTCATGGGAAGATATATCATTTCCGTTGCAACACCCATCGTGGATTATGGAAACGTAAAAGGAGTTCTTATAGCAAGCTTGCGGATAGACGAATTAGGAGCAGCTATTAATACTTTAATTAACGAGGAAATGATTGTCGTTACCGATGAAAGAGGGCAAACCTTAATAAAGGCCGGTTCCATTCCCGAAAAAAACTCGGTAAAATCCAGCATGGAAGTGACCCAGATACCTTGGACGATTTCTGCATATGTCACTTCTGAAAACGATTTGGTTTTTCGGAAAGCTCTGTTGCAATACTTCATCATTTTCCTACCGATTACGAACATATTGTTTTTATCGGTCCAACATTTATTATTGAGAAAAAAAATAAACAAAGACAAAGAACAAATAGAAATTCATAAGCTTGAGTTAATTGGCAATCTGGCTGCCAGCACAGCCCACGAAATCAGGAATCCTTTAACCGGAATTAAAGGTTTAGTGAAACTCTTAAGCGAGGAATTTCGGGAAGAAAAGGCACAAACTTATTTTGAAGTGATTCAATTGGAGATTGACCGAATTAATACGATTGTTGGTGAACTCCTTGTTCTGGGAAAACCAACCGCCTACAGGCTTAAAACTTATTATGCCAACGAAATTGTCGCTGAAATTGAACCGATTATTCATTCCGAAGCCAATTTTATGAATGTCGAATTATCAATCCATTATCATTCGGAAGGTCTTCCTGTTTCTTGTATCAAAGACCAATTAAAGCAAGTCATTCTTAACTTAGCGAAGAACTCTTTTCAGGCGATGCCAAATGGCGGGAGATTGTCTATTATTCTAGGAAAACAAGACGATTCATGTTTGATTACCGTTGCAGATAATGGAATCGGAATGCAGAAGGAACAAATAGCCCAGGCCTTTAAACCTTTTTTTACATTAAAAAAAGATGGTTCAGGATTGGGGTTAACCGTCTGCAAACGAATTATTGATTCTTATGGCGGGAAAATTTTGATAAAAAGTGTTCCTAACGAGGGTACTCAGGTTGAGATTATTCTTCCTTTAGTAATGAAAGAAGTTGACGGCAGACAAAAGTCGCAGTGAGCTACACTGCAATTTTTCTATTAGTCGCTATGAAAATTCGAAATAATAGAAAGAAATGAGCCGGAGTATTATCCTGGCTCATTTCTTTATTGAAAAATCTCTTGGAGCATCTCATCCTCGTCCAAAAATCTTAGTGCTTTTTGGCGATAAATCTCATCATGCAAATACGTATACCGATTGGGTTTCACCGTTGGAGCGATTTCGATGGCTTGTCGGTATTCTTCTTTATTTAAGCCAAGCCCTTTTACATAATCGAAAAAGCCGGTCCTTGTGAAAACTTTCATCATTCGCTCGGCGCGATGTTC
Source organism: Neobacillus sp. NPDC058068 (assembly GCF_042885335.1). NCBI lineage: Bacteria > Bacillati > Bacillota > Bacilli > Caryophanales > Bacillaceae > Neobacillus > Neobacillus sp. NPDC058068. The sequence continues at coordinate 2,064 of NZ_JBHVSI010000011.1, forward strand.
TTGAACATTGGCCATAATGTAGGTTGCGATTCCCACTTGGATTCCGTGCATTTGCGGCTGCCTTGCGATTTTATCAAGTGCATGGGAAATCAAATGCTCAGAGCCGCTGATTGGCGAACTGTTTCCGCTAATAACCGTCGAGATACCGCCAAGTGTAAGTGAACTGATGAGTTCCTTTAGAAGAATCGGATTGCGAATGTCGGTCAATGGTGTTCGAATAAAACTATTAACCGCTTTTTTACTAAGCATGTAGGCGAAATGGTTCATCCTTGCCGCTCCATGCTGTTCCTCAAACTCCCAATCATAAAGAGCGGTTATGTTAGATAGCAAATCGCCAATCCCTGCTAGGATAAACCGATTCGGGACATGCTGAATAATATCTAGGTCGGCAATAATTCCGTACGGGACTCTCGCTGGAACCGTCGTTTTCTTTTTATTGACGATGAGTGAGCAATTGCTGCTGGCAAAGCCATCATTGGAAGCAGACGTTGGAATGCTAAGGAATGGACTCCTTCGTGAAAAGGCAATATATTTTCCGTAATCAATCACCGTCCCGCCGCCCATGGCAATCACCACATCAAAGCGCTCCATTTCGAATGCTTTTTTGATGAGGTCCTGAATATCTAGATCTGACGTCATGAGTAAAGCTGAAATTTTCACATCGGAAATAGAGTTAAGAATATCCTGTCTGTACGTTTGATAGGTAAAATCATCGAACAAGAACACAGCATTAGCAAACCCATGTTGTTTCAAAATCCGATCAAGGTTAAAAACAGTTCCCTTACCTATTTCTAAAATTGCGGGAATCGGAACACTGGTAACAGGTGTCAACACTTAAGACAGCACCCCTTTTTCAAGCAAATAATTCTCCACTTCTTTAAATGTTTCAACCGGAATAAATGGCACCTTCTTTTCACGGAGCAAGTCCTGCAAGCCGTTTTTTGCAAACGTAACATCTGCATACCGGGCAGGGTGGGAATCCGGCTCACTATCGCCGATAAAATAAATCGTTTCGTACTCTTCCTTCAGTTTCTGAATCACTTTGGTTTTATCGATTCCGTAACGTTCAGAATAATGCCATTGGTTTTTGTCAATGTTCATTTGGACGTTCTTCTCACGATAGTGCCCTTCATTGGAAAAAACCTTTACATTCTCAACACCATACTTTTTTAAGAGATGATAAATATAATAGTCTGTACCGGCACTCAAAATATAAAAATCGGCACCGCTCGCTTGTACCTTTTTAATAAAATCAGGAACATATTCATCAATTGGGATGGCAAGTGTATCCTCGATAATTTTTTCTTCCTCTTGATTGATCGACTTGAAAATCGTCGCCAGGAAATCAATATCCTTGATTTCGCCAGCTTTCCAGTTCTTATAAAGTTCCCGGCCTTCCGGAAAATATTTGTCCATCATCACAATATAGAAGTCCTGTTTAGAAATCGTCCCATCAAAATCCGAAACAAACGCCCATTTTTTCACAAAGCAGCCCTCCATGGTCAATGTTATTCCTTTGTATAATACCCAAAATATCACAAAAGGCGGATTTTACAAAGGAAAGGGGCCCTGAAGTCTATTAAAACTTAAAAACCTTCGCCAAAGCTTTCATTGACTCTGGACCGCAGATTTTTGCAAAATGGTTCTTGATTTCTGCTTTTGCCGTTTCAACGTCAATAGTACGCTCGTCAACATGGTGGTTTTCAGCCCAATACCTCATCGTTTCAAAAGATGTACTGCTCCAGCCATTCTTCTCTCCCAGATCATTCATTTTCGCCTTCGTACCGGAAACAACAATATCCATGGATCCTTGAAGCTCTAGCAAGGCGTGATCAAATGGCTTTTTCTTTTCTTTATCTTTCATTCCTGCTTGGACTCTTAGCAATCTTGTATCGATGCCTTCTTCTCCGCTAATTAACGTAAACAATTCCAGCGCCTCTCTTGAAACGAGACCATCCTCATAGCGTTTTTTCACCGGATGTTGTGATCCTAATATAGTTTTTACTAGAGGAAGGAGTTCCCTTGAGATTAAAATAGATTTTTTCTTTATGAATTTTCCGTAGGCAGCCACACCATCGACCGGGAATTTAGCCCGCCACATCCATGGATCTAATTCCGAACCCGAATGCCAATTTTCTTTCAAGGTAATGCTATCTAGCGACGGGTAACCAGGGATGAGCTGTGCCAATGGGAGCATACCAACTTCTTTTATGACTTCAATGGCTTCTTCATATGTATGTATCTGAAAATCTTTCAAATTAACCACTCTACTTTCTCCGTTAATGAGTTATCTTACTTGTTCTCCTTAACAACATTGTGGACCCAGGTGCCAAATTTAAAACTACCATTTACCACGATATTCCAAACCTATTATACATTGTGTTCTGAATTTTCGGTATGATAATTTTGAGATGTGAGTGAAAATTATGATAAATTAATAGGGAGTGCAGTTTTCTTTATTTAAATCCAAAAAATACCGATAGGAGATGTTGGTAAAGTGTCGTTGGAAAGTGTAAAAGCCCATTTTAAACAGTGGCATCGTGAAGTAGATGTGATGGAATTTGACACCTCGAGTGCTACCGTTGAACTTGCAGCCGAAGCAATTGGCGTCATCCCTGCCCGGATTGCGAAAACATTATCATTCAGGGGTGACGGAGAACAAGCCATTTTGATCGTCGCCGCTGGAGATGCAAAAATCAATAACAAGAAATTTCGTGATACCTTTGGTTTTAAAGCCCGAATGCTTAATCCTGATGAAGTGCTCGAACAAACCGGACATGCGATTGGCGGCGTGTGCCCATTTGGGTTGGAAAATAGCCTAGATGTTTACCTTGATGTCTCAATGAAACGATTTGAGACCCTGTTCCCGGCTTGCGGAAGCTCCAACTCTGCCATCGAATTGACAACGGAGGAAATTTTCCACTATTCATTTGCTAAGGAATGGGTGGATGTTTGTAAAGGCTGGGAAGAAGCTGAGCCCGAAGAGAATGTTACTCTAATTAATCAGCACACAAAAAATGCCTAGGGGCTGTTCAGACCCCTAAGCGTTTTTATTTATCGTTTCTTGATGAATTAAACCCCTATTAGCTTGTAAGAGGGGTTTATTTTTTTAGGTGACCTTTTAATGCAATTAATTTTTTCTGAATAAAAGGCTCGATTTCTTCGGGTAATTGATTTAATCTAAAAAACATAGCTTCTATTCCTTGATTACGATCAGGAGTTATTTCTCCTTCATACTCGGTACATAAATAACCAATTGCAACAGTATGGTACCTTTCATCGACTCGATTTATTAATTCCTTGCCTGAATAGACACCAATCAATTTTAACGACTTTATCTTTACGCCTATATTTTCAAAGACAATTCGTGTAATACACTCTTCAACTGACTCATTTAACTGTAAAGTTCCACTTGGAATAGTCCACGTCCCACCTATGTTTCGACTCAGTAGAATTTCTCCTTTATTATTAATGATAGCTACACTAGGCCGCACGATGATTAGTGGAGAATCCCCAATCATTTCTCTTATATCTTCACAGTACCCCATAAATACCACTCCATTTGATAAGGATTAAATGCAACTATTTTAATTGAAATAGAAGAGTATGAAAGGAGTAACCTACTCCTTTTTAGATGGCATTTGTCAGCCGCCTTCTATGCAAGTTGTGTTGGAACTTCCTACTACTTTATTTAATTCAGTTAACAATTCTTGAAAAATGCTGTCGTTTACTAATACTTGTAATGTTTTTTCTGTAATTGGAATATTGTATTTTTGAAAAACCTCTACTGTTTCTTCCCATACTTCGCTTATAGCCTTTGAAGTCATATTTGATTGGATTACCAAAGAAACAACCACCTTTAATCCTTTTTTCTATTAGAATGGTTTTAATATCATTAAGGAGATAATGATTAGAAAAATTACATTTTCCATGTTTTCATAGCGAAATAGAACTTTTGATAGGCGCCAATATTCTTCTGGAATGGCTTCGCCCTTATGTGATTCTAATAGTGCTTTAATTGGTTTAGACCTTGGTGATAATACGAGCGGACCCATCGCAAGCGCAGCTAAAAAGAGGACGAGACTTGTTACATACCACCCCATTCGGAATAGACTTGGATTTAAATAGCCCATCGCCAAACCTGTGAGGAGTAAAAATATGCCCCCAATCATCACAAATATATGTAATTTATGCCTGATCATATAAGAATGTCTTAACTCGGTCATCGTATTCCCCGATTTAACAACAGTCGTTAAAACAAAACCCGGGCCCATTCCCAAAATCGCTGAAAAAATATGTATGAAAACAATGATGTTATAAATAGTACTCACAGGTGTGAAACCCCCAATCTCTGCATTCTCCTATTTTAACATAAAAATATCATCTTAAAAGTGATGGTATTGGCACCTGTGAGCCGATTTGTCCTTTTTCAGCCATTAAATTTCCATCCTCTAAATGCTATAATGGAGATTATTGAAATCTAAAAGGGGGCTGTCATCATCAATAAAATTGTTAAGATTCTCTTTGTTATCGGTGGATTTCTCGCCCTTGGTTTAGGGATTTTAGGTATCATCCTGCCGCTTCTGCCGACGACTCCATTTTTACTTTTAGCATCGTTCTGCTTTGTGAAAGGCTCAGAACGATTTGAACGCTGGTTTAAAGGAACAAAAATCTATCAGCGTCATTTGGAAAGCTTTGTTAGAGAGAGGGCCATGACATTAAAAAAAAAACTGACCATTCTACTTTTTGCAGACGCGATGATTGCCATCCCCTTCTTTCTGCTCAACAGTATAATCATAAGGGGCATCCTTCTCTTCATCATCCTTTATAAATACTATTATTTCTTCACAAAAATAAAAACGGTTCAGACTAATAAGGGTGTCAGGCACCCTGTGAAAAATTCACATGGTGTCTGACACACTTTTCTTTTCGGAACTAGTACAAAAGTCGAACCAAATTTTCAGTTGAGGTAATATAATATTAGGATGATGAGACAAGCAGGGAGTGATGATATTGGAACCGAAATGGCTGGGTTGGGCAAAGCAGCTTCAATCCATTGCCCAAGCAGGATTAACCTATTCAAAAGATGTGTATGACTTGGAGCGTTTTGAATTAATCCGTAATATTAGCGTGGACATTTTAGCTCACCATACAGATTTGGACAGGACAATAATCAAAGATCTATTTGCTAGTGAAACGGGTTATGCGACGCCTAAAGTCGATATTCGCGGTGTGGTCTTTAAAGAAGGGAAAATATTAATGGTCCGCGAAAACATGGATGGACGCTGGTCATTACCTGGGGGTTGGGCTGATATTGGACTAACTCCAAGTGAAGTTGCTGTTAAGGAGATTAAGGAAGAATCGGGATTTGATGTGAAAGCCTTTAAATTGTTAGCCGTAATGGATATGAAACGCCACCCCCATCCGCCTTCTTCCTATCACATTTATAAAATGTTGATCCAATGTGAGATTATTGGCGGGCAGGCTGCGGAGGGAATTGAAACAAGCGAAGTGAAATTCTTTGCTGAAAACGAACTTCCGCCGCTGTCAACAGCCCGGAATACAAAATCACAAATTGAAATGGCCTTTAACTATTTAAAAAACCCACAAGAGCCCATCTATTTTGATTAGGTCTATTATAACAATTGGCGGTCTTCGTTTTAATTCTGAAAATGGAAAAAACCAAGGTGTATTTGAAATTCGTCAAAATACATCTTGGTTTATTGTTTTTTAGTCTGGTTATTCTAGGCAATAAATTAAATAAACCACGAGCACAAATTATCAAAAGGAAAAGCCCGCCACACTGTTTGTATAACGAACCAGTCAGATTATTAGGGCAGTCATTTTCCTACTCCTTTGGCATTTTGCTTAAATCCATATACAACACATTCCAGCGATGGCCGTCCAAATCAGCAAAACCGCAGCCGTACATCCAGCCTTGGTTCGCTGCCGGCTCTCCAAAGATGGTACCGCCAGCCATTGCTGCCTTCTTAGCCATTTCATCAACTTCTTCCCTGCTCTCTGCATCAATGGAAAGCAATACTTCCGTAGCTTGCTTTGTATCGACAAGTTCATGTTGGGTAAAATTTTTGAAAGTGGAATCAGGAAAAAGCATCACAACAGCGTTATTATCCCCGATGATTAATTGCGCTTGATCGCTATTGCCATGTTGAGTATTAATAGTAAATCCAAGTTTGGCATAAAACTCTTTTGATTTATTAATGTCTTTTACCGGCAAGTTAATCCAAAATTGTTTTGTCAAAGTGATTTTTCTCCTTTTTTTATTATTCCTAAACGCTGGGTATTGATTTTCCTCTATTTTATTATTAGAAATTTAATTACTATTTATGAATACTAGGTCAAATATATTAGTAAACCTTCTAGCCATAGAAAGTTTATTTACCCCTCAATTCTTTGATATCTTCCCTAAGTAGTTTGTTTTCTTTTATCAGTACATCCTCTATAAATTTATAATCTGTAATAATCAAGTCTAAAAAACTATCAACTGCGCCTTCATTGTAGCCGCCAAAGAGCTTTTTTTTGAAATTCTTATCATGTATCATTTCTTTAGTTAATACTAAATTATCGTGAATTTTTCCTTTTCTAGAAGGTATCTCATCAACGGATAGTAAATTTATAGTTCCATCCCAGTAATTGATTACAATTCTTGTACCATTGGTATTTTCCATGTGAATTTCTATGCTTTTAATATCGAACGATTTTTCAGGAGGGAGCGACCTGGCAGAAATATTTGTTATAGTATATCCTTCATCGAGCTTAGATTGATAAACTTTTTTCAATTTAGGATATTCATTAATAAATTCCTTTAATTTTTCAAATAGCATTGTGGACACCCTTTTTTTTATTCGTTATGATAAAAAACAAATCTATTGCCAACCACATTTTCTTACGTCGGCAACAATCCATTTATTACCATTTAATGTTTTCACCCAAATCAAAACACTGAATCACATTATTCTCAAAATCTTCGCCATATAGTATTCATCCACAAATTCCCCAGCAATAAAAAGTGAATGGCGTTTTGTTCCTTCAATCTCGAATCCCATTTTCTTATACAACGCTACTCCGGCCTCATTCTGAGTGACTGTCGTTAACTCTAGACGGTGAATATTGTGTTCCATTGACCATTCTTCTAGTTTCGTAAATAACTTTGTTCCTACGCCTTTTCCTCGATAATCCTTTAGAATCCCAATAACAATATAGGCTGAATGTTTGGTTCTTCTCGCAGTGCCGCCAATCGCATACAGATATCCTAACAAATTGTTGTCTTTTTCTGCAATGAATATAGTCGAGTTATCACTTTTTTTCATATTTTCAATTCTATTTCTTTGCTGTTCAGCTGTTATTTGTCTTTCTCCCGCTTCCATCAACATAAATTCGGATTCAGCCTCAACTTGCTGAATAACGCGCACTAAGTTTTCTGCATCTGTTATTCTTATTTCTCTAATAAGCAATGCCTATCTCTCCCTTGAAAAATTTTCCCTTATGTAAATGTGTCATTATATCTTATCGACCGTTAACTGCTTTTCTGGCTGATGAACCATTCATATCCTAAATTATAGGTATATTTCTTATATCATCCCACCCATAAACAAGTTCATATAGTTTTTCCCCGGCAAAATCCACTTCTATGGTATCGATTTTTTTACCTCCCAACACCTCATAAAAAAACCGGGAGCTATTATCTTCAAGCACTAATACCAACATGGTTGAGATATTTTGCTGTAGCAGTTCCGTAATAATTGGTTTCACCAATAACTTTCCAAGTCCGTTTCCTTGGTATTCCTTTAAAATATAAATGGCATATAATTCGCCTGCGTATTCAGGGTATTCACCCGTTCTCTCCTTGCCCCCAGATGAAAATCCAACAATTTTTCCATCCGTGGTTTCTGCAACATAGACACCCCCGTTGGGTATGTTGTCCTGCCATAACTGCTCACGGCTTTCATAGGAAAGCTTATTTAAATATTCGTCTGGAACAATATTTGTATAGGTAGTTCTCCAACTATCAACATGGACTTTCGCGATTCCAATGACATCAGCTAACACGGCTTTTCTAATCTTCATTCCAACACCTCCACATTTATCGATTGTTATTCCCTTTATATATCTCTAAAGCTTCTAATAAAAATTGCATGTCATATCCAGTTTTTTCATGGATTCTTTCTGCCCAATCCTCTACTCTATCGATCTTTGTATCATGAAATTGTCCTTCACTCGTGCTTAAAAAGCTCTTCCAGCCGTAGAATTCCCAATGGGCTACTTCAGATTTATATGGTATTCTACACTCTAGCAAAGGCTTTGGTTTAATTAAATTCTGAGAATACTCAGCTGCCTTGATGAAGATGTCCCCATCTATTGGTTGAGTGTCATATATCTGTTTGGATACTTTACCATTGGGTCTATGATAGAATATTTCGACAAACTTTTCACATTGTTTAACTTGAACCTGTGCTCCTGGAAAAAAACCACTAAGCTTCTCTTCAGTAAAATCTTCGTTATTTTCGTCGATTAGAATGGGATTTAACCATTGATCCCCCAAATCACACAAAAACCGATTGCCCTCCTCATCTAGTGCAACCACCACCACATGAGCATGGCTGCTGTTTAGATTATGACCAATTGGATAGGCTGTAATCCCGTTATTTTGAAATTCATCAAGTAGCCATATGGCAAGGTCAAAGCAATTACCAGCTATACCAAACTGATGCCTGTGTTCCCACATAAGGGAAACATCTCGTTGTTTCTTATCATTACTTTTTGTCTGGAACCATGCTTTTGTTAAGGTTTCCATGGGGAAATCATCAAATTTGTTCCATGTACTTAGAATACTATTTGGGGCAAACAAATTTCAAACACCTACTTTAGAGATTTTTCTTTCTAGAAATCTTACAAACTCTAAATAAAATCCAATGGGACAAGAAACCCATAAGGTTTTCCTATTTAATTCGCCAAAGCAGTGAAAGACCCCTTCATGCTTCCTGTTTTAACAGCTGAGCAATGGAGAAATTCTCTAATAGTGAGAGAAAACTCGTCTTAGTTTCACTAAGGTGGAGAACGGCATATTATTAACAACAAAAATTTTTAATATAACATGTAACGTCCGAGAACCTCCAGACGTTTTTATTATTGTTAACAACCTGGCAGAGAAAGTAGGTGCTAAATAAATGCCTGAATTTAAGAATTTACAACAAGACAACGATGGTACCACAGATTCCTTGGAAGATATTTGTTCGGCTACGTGGGAACCGGTCTATCGATTTATATATTATAAAGTTCAAAATCGTGAGGAAGCAGAGGATATCACGCAGGAAACGTATGTCAAGGCAATTTCTTATTTACAGAGGGGTACTATTCATCCTGAAAAATACATTGGTTTTTTAAAAACCGTTGCCTTAAATGTTTTGCGTGACCTGTGGCGGAAGAAAAAACGCAGAGGAACCTCCGTCAATATTGATTTGATTAACCCAGTCGATAACACGGAGGAAAATCCTGCAGAAACAGCTACACAACGTCTATTAATAGAAAATGCACTGATTCAACTAAATAAAGAACAACGTACTGTTATTGAGCTACGGATTATTAAAGGGTATTCGGTAGCCGATACCGCTAAAGTCATGAATAAAAAAGAAGTGACCATTCGTGTGATGCAGCATCGGGCATTACAGCTGCTTGCCGAGATCCTTAAAACAAATAATTAGAGTAAAGGGGGAAAATGAAATGGATTCCAAGGAACAGAAATTATCCGATTATATTGATTGCTTGAATGCCGAGCGGAAGCCTGATGAACTGGAAGGTTACACTGATTCAGAAAATTTAGAGGATCTTTTTCAAACCGTTCGACTGGTTCGCACCCTAAAGGAACCAGCGATGCCGGAAGCTAATTTTCAAAAGAAACTAACGAAAGCGATGGAAGAAAACGTATCACAAAAGAAGCCTGCCAAATACAGAAAATGGGCGTGGCTTACTGGAGTGGCCAGTATCGCTGCCATTTTCGCCCTTATGTTGAATCTCGTGTTACCTTTTGGCGGGGCAAAAATCGTGAATGCGATGGAAGCGGCGTACCAAGATGTCAAAGCCTATCATGGAATCCTTGAAATTGTTGAAACAAATGCTAACGGAGAAACGACCACGCAAGGGAAAGTGGAGGTATGGGCAAACAAAGATGGGCAGTATTATATAAAAGGGTTGGAAGGACCAAATAAAGATTTAATCACTGTTAATAATGGCAAACAGAAATGGCAGCTCCAACCTGACCAAAAGGAAGTGCATCTATTTCCTGCCTTTCCTGACGCTTACCGGTTTATTTTTGAACTAGGAAATGAAATTAAGGAAGTAACGAATGCCTTGTCCACTAAAGTGGTTGGCGATGATACTGTAGCTGGTAGGAAGGCATCTATTCTAGAGGTAACCCCTAAAGGTGGTGCCCCGTACCGAATTTGGGTTGATAAAGATACAAACCTTCCGTTACAAAAACAAACGGCCATGCAAAATGCAATCCAATATAAAGTAACGTACACAAAAATTGATTTCAGCGAGGCAGTACCTGCGGAACTTATCGCTTATCATGTACCAAAAGGCTTTAAAGAGATTGACACTAACCCTGAGCAATTAGTAACCGATATGAATGAAGTAAAGGCAGTGGCCGGATTTTCTCCAAAGACACCTACATCCATCCCGGCCGGATTTACGCAAGACCATTTAGCGGTTATCCCCAATCAAAATCTTGTGAAAGTTTATTACAGCTCACAAGATAAGAAGAGCAAGGTTATCATTGCACAAGGGAAGTCTGTAAGCGAGTTTAAACCTGTCGCAACGGCAATTTTAGGAAAAATTAAAAATGGGATCGCTGAAATCCAGTCACCTGTTCAGGAGGATGCCGGAGTGCTTGGCGGGGGCGGTCTCTATGCGGGTGTAAAGGATATTAGCTCAATCCGCTGGCAGCAGGATGGCTTTGAATTTGCAGTAGTAGGCAATGCTCCATTAGAAGAACTGGCCTCATTTGTTAAGGGCTTAACGAATGGTGCTTTTGAAATGCCTGCTGTTGATGAGCAGATGAAACCTCAAGTAGAAGTTCCTTACGACATAACCGTGGAAGAAAATACGCAGAAAAGTGTCGATGCAGGAAGCTCTCCATGGAAACTCGATCCTGCATTTACAGCACAGGTTTTTGTCAGCTTAAAAATTTCTCCAAATGGGATCACTGGAGAATATCCAATTGCCGAGGAGGACTTGAAAGTCATCCAAAACAACGGGAAAGAGGCAATAATTGAGGTTGGCGGTGATAAAACCCCGATAAAGAAAGTGTACCTAAAGCGGCTAGTTAGACAAGATACCACAGGAATTTGGACCGTCGTTGGCTATGACCCAAAGTAAACTCGCCGATTGGCGAGCCGTTAGGCGGTTCATGAGGCGTAGTTGCACTTATGCCTGATAGGAAAGTTATACTTTCCTATCGGCCAAAATAAAGGTGTCAGGCACCATGTGAAAAATTCACATGGTGCCTGACACCCTTTTTTATATATTCTCCTGCTTTAGTGCGTCAATGATGTTTTCTTTTTTTACTTTGGCGCTGGAGTAGAGCATGGCGGATCCGACGATGATGAATACGGCGGCAATCACATAAATTATGCTCATCCACGGAAGGGTGAATCCATAGCGGAAGCTGTTCATCAATGCCTTGTGAATTAAATACATCACTGCAATGCTGATGGGAATTCCGTAAAGCAACGACTTGATGCCATAAAAAATACTTTCATAATTGATCATTTTGTTAAAGCCTTTTGGTGTCATACCAACCGATTTCAGCATCGCAAATTCCCGTTTTCTGAGGGAAATTGAGGTCGAAATCGTATTGAAAATATTCGCTATCGATATCGCTGTAATCAGCGCAATAAATCCATACGTAAAGACCGACATTAATAAGAGCATTTGTTCATCATGCTGTCTGCCTTGATATACATTCTGTACATACATCTTGTTGTCTTTTATTTCTTCGATTTCCTGCTGGGTTTTCATTGGATCCTTACTTTTAAGGTAAAGCAATGTCTGAATCCTATCATTCACCTTTTCGTTTACCAGTTTGTTCATGACTTGTTCTGAGACGATAATAGTTAGCCCGCCAATCTCTGTAGGTAAAATTCCCATTGGTAATTGATCGGTTAATGCCGCAATTTCCACTTTATTAAAATTTACTTCTTTTTCTGTTTCCGGATCTGAATAGGTTAAATCGATACTTTGGCCAACCTTCGTATGAATGACCTTCGTTTCAATATATTTCCCTGATGCTTCATCCTTGAAAGGAATCGTATCAATCACAATGCCAGTAATGTTAGTCGGGTTGGTAAGCTGTTCAAAATCTGCTCCAACCGTTTTTGCATACGTTCTTAGGTTCTGTTCATTTAGTGTGTGTATTTGAATAAAATAAGGATATTTCTCGTTCTCAAAATTATCCTTATATACCGCCTTTCGGAATTCATCAGCAACTTCTGCTTTGTTTATCCAGGCGTTCACGTATAATTTGTTCATCACACTAGATTCTGTCACATCTTTTAGGGATGCGAATGATTTCAGCAGTTTCTGATCTGATACCGAAGCTGCTGTGGACAATGAAACTTCAATATCATAATTCACCCCTTTTTGCGAGAGCTCAAGCGATTTTTTCAAATTGGCTGTGAAAAATGAGACCGTTAAAAACAAAACGATACTGATGACAAGTGAAAATACCGTTGCCTGGTAGCGGCGTTTGTTTCTTTTCAAGTTTTTCAAGCCAATTTCCGCTTCAATTCCGAATAACTTACGAACAAACATTGATGTCTTAACAGCTTTACGTGTAAGCTTTACATCTGCAGTTTGGCGAATCGCATCAATAGCGGAAACCCTGGATGCTTTTATTGCTGGGAGATAGGTTGAGATAAAGATCGTCACCACCGAAACGGCACAAGCAAGAAGGATAGATAATGGTGTGATCGACACGGTTAATTTTTCAGTCATTCCTAGTGCACCTTGAATGATTGAGTTAATGAAATAAAAGGTAATTCCAATTCCCACTAGACCACCAATTATTCCAATTGGGATGCTAATTAATCCAATAATTGCTCCTTCAAAAAACACTGAGTTTCTTTTCTGCCTATTCGTAGCCCCGACACTCGAGAGCATCCCTAAATGACGCGACCGTTCCGACACGGAAATTGCGAAAGCATTATAAATTAATGAGACAGAGCCTATGATAATTACTGCCATAATGATCGTCGATAATGAAAAAATTGTGCTGCGCAAGCCGTCGTTTTTTATCACACCATAATTGCGAAGTAAATTATTATTAAATTGGAATGTTTCAATTTTGTTTTTCTTTGCTAAGGCTTTCGCATGAGTATACAAGGATTTTTCGACCTTTTTTAATACAACTGCCGTATTGACCGTATCGTTTACTCCAATCATGCTTTCATCCACATAGCTAATGATTGTATATCCCGGTGCCCATGTTGGTTCCCATGTAGGACGTTTTATGAAGCCTACGACCGTGTAACTTCTTGCTGTTGTATTTTTTAAGGTTTCGGTGATTTTACCATTTTCCATTCGTAATGGTTCAAATTGTTCTAGTGGATACTCGTTAGCTTCAATGAATCGTTCGCCAACATCAAGGGTGAAACGGTCACCAATTTTGAATGCCACTTTAGCATTTGTGGCAATCTCTTCTGAGATCACCACTTCATCAGCTGCTTTGGGCAGCTTCCCCTTACTTAATTCAATCGGAAACTGTTTAAACCCTTGGGTATTATACTCCTTGACAAACAAGTATGGCTTGCTTTCATTTTGAGATCCATTTAAAAGGGCATAACCACGATCTCTTGAAATTACCACTGTTTTCGTTGCTTCTTCGTTTTTAATCGCTTCAAGCTGATCCTTGTTCACATCCTTATATAGGACATGCCATTCTCCTTCACTCGCAATCGTCTGCCTTTGCATTAAATCCATAAATGAGACACCGAGCGTGGCAACGGCGGTCACCATAGCCACTGATATAATAACTCCTATGATGGTCACCAGCGTCCGCCGCTTGTTTTGCTTCAAATGTCGAACCGTTAGTTTATTGACGATATTCACGGACGAATCACCTCATCCTTAGCGACCCTTCCATCTTCAATTGCAATGACTCTGTCAGCCTGGAGGGCAATCCGCTCATCATGGGTAATGACAAGGAGCGTTTGATTAAAGGTTTTATTGAACATTTTTAATAGATCGATGATTTCACTACTATTCTTGCTATCTAGATTCCCGGTTGGTTCGTCAGCGAGCATTATTGCAGGGTTACTAATCAATGCCCGGCCAATGGAAACACGCTGCTGCTGCCCACCGGAAAGCTGATTAGGCAGATGTTTTAGGCGGCTTTTCAGATTAAGAACCTTGACGATATCGTCAAATTGTTTTTGATCAACCTTATGTTCATCAAGGAGGAGCGGCAGGGTAATATTCTCCTCAACTGTTAGAACCGGAATTAGGTTGTAAAATTGATATATGAGTCCGATTTGCCTCCGTCTAAAAATGGCCAGCTGTGTTTCATTTAAGTTGTAGATATCGGTATTGTCGACGAGCACTTTTCCACTTGTTGGCCGGTCAACACCGCCAAGCATATGCAGAAGTGTCGATTTCCCCGAACCAGAAGGTCCAATAATCGCGACAAACTCACCTTTTTTTACTGAAAAAGAAATATCATCAAGCGCCTTTACTGCCGTTTCACCTTTTCCGTACACTTTAGACAGATTCTCTATTTTTAAAATATCCATTGTGGTAAAACCTCCATGTATTCCTGATAATCATAGTTTATCTGTTTAAAATGACTTTCTAGTGACTGGAAAATGACAGTTTAGTCACTTAACACTATTCTACTTAACGGCAAACAAGGGGGCTTCTCTAGTTTGGGCGATGGATTTCTGCATGTAAATCACTTGTTTCCGGGAGTAAAAATCTTATCCGAGAGTAAAGTGACCCCATCCGAGAGTATATCTCCCTTATCCGAGAGTATATCTCCCTTATCCGAGAGTAACTCTCCTTCCCCGGCTATTCTCACTAGATTACCTGCTTATAAACCTTAATCCGAAACTCGGTACCCTCTCCGCTCTTACTGTTAACCTCGATATCGCCATGTTGGCTGGTAATGATGCTATGTGCCATTGCAAGCCCGATGCCGATGCTGTCCTCACCAGCATTCTTTCCTTTGTAAAATCGTTTAAAAATATACGGGAGATCTTCCTTGGCGATGCCTTTGCCGTTATCTGCTATAACAATTTCCGTAAACAAAGCATTTTCTGAAAAAGAAATGTCAATTTTTCCACCGTCTAGGGTATGCTCCACACAGTTTTTTAAAATATTGATTATTGCTTCGGTGGTCCATAGAATGTCACCAGTAAAGGTGACGGAATCTTTGCCTTCTAATGAAACGGTTTGTTCTTTAATGTCCATCGGAATCATAACCGGCTCTAATGCTTTTTGCAGCAGCCTTTTCACCGATACCACTTCTTTTTTAAAGTACACCGTTCCCGCGTCAATTTTTGAAAGTTTTAATAAGGAGGAAACGAGCCACTCAATCCGTTCAAGTTGAATGCGAATATTGTGGGTAAATTCGGTTCTTTTTGCAGCGGGCACCTTGGCATCACTTAATAAATCGGCCATCATCAGCATCGAAGTAAGCGGAGTTTTCAGCTGATGGGAGATATCAGAAATCGCATTGGTTAGTTTAATTTTATCTTGCTGTAAAAGGGAGCCCTGCTCCGATAGCATGATGGTCACCTTATAAATATTGTTTTTTAATATACTTAGCTCACCTTCGTGATTATCACGGACATCAAGCGAATAATCGCCACTGCTAATTTGCCGCAAATAGCTAGACAGCTTCTCGATTTCACGATATCGCCAGCTTGTAAATAATAAGCTGCAACCAATTAACAAGGCAGAAATGATAAAAACAAGTACCGTGGCAGCGAGCGAGAAAAAAGCCGCTGCTATGATGGTGATAAAACTTAGCAAACACATCGTTAATATAAATATTTGAATCTCGCGATTTCGGAGCATGCTAATCACCGACCTTGTAGCCTAAACCGCGCACTGTTTTAATAATCTGCGGATGTTGTGGGTTATCCTCTAACTTTTCTCGCAGTCTTTTTATGTAAACTGTTAAGGTATTATCATTCACGAAGTCCCCCGCTACATCCCAAATCCGCTCCAACAGCTGACTACGTGAGAGAACCTGTCCAATATGGTTCGCAAAGATTAGGAATAGGCGATATTCTAGGGCAGTTAATAGAACTTCTTCGCCATTTTTATACACCTTACCTTCAAGCGTATTAATTCGGACATTTTCTATTTCTATTATCGTTTTTGTCGCCGTCTGCTTTTGGTAGCGTCTCAAGACTGTTTTGATTCTTGAGATTAACTCTCTAATTCGAAAAGGCTTGGTAATGTAGTCATCTGCGCCCATGTCGAGCCCCATCACGACATTGACTTCATCATCAATCGCCGTTAGAAAAATGACGGGAATATCGCTTCGCTCCTTCACAAGCTGACACAACTCATAGCCGCTTCCATCAGGCAGGGATAAATCAAATAAACATAACGCGAATTGGTCAATTTCATCAGCTATCACCTTTTTTGCTGATGCTGCATCAAGGCAAAGAACCGTGGCAAATTGATCCTGTTGCAGTGAATATTCAAGCCCAGCGGCGATTGTCCTATCATCTTCCACAAGCAAAATTTTCATCATTTTATCCCGCCTTTCTCTATCGTCATTATATCAGCATTAAAGGGTGTCAGGCACCATGTGAAAAATTCACATGGTGCCTGACACCCTCAGTAACTATTTAAATCAAAAAAACGAGCTTGGAATTCCAAGCCCACCCTTCTCATTTTACTAACTTACTTCAAATGCAGGACCATATATTCATCATCATAATAAACACCGTTTACTATCAGGGCCTTTTCTTCCAATCCAAAAGTTTTAAACCCTAATTTGTTATAGAGCTTCTTCGCTTTTTGGTTACTTGCTGTTACGGATAAATTTATTTTTTCAATCGCTTCTATCGTTCTCGCTTTATTGATGGCTTCTGTGAGCAATGCTTTTCCCACACCTAAACCTTGTTTCTTTGGCGTAACATACACTGCAAAAATGTTTGCACGGTGCTGGATTTTCGCTCGCTCATCCAAAACTAAGGTCACAACCCCGATAAGTTCCCCACTGTCAAACGCACCAAACGTGTAGTTTCCTTCTGTGGTAAAGTTGCTGGCAACCTGTTCAATTGGATTTTCTCTTTTTACAGATTCTTCATAGCTTGTTAAAAATGCTTCCGGATTTTGCTGTAATGCTTCTAAACGTAATGCCCAATAACTTTCCGCATCTGATGGGCTTAGTAATCTAATTTCCATTTCTATTCCCCTCCAGTCAACAATTTGCCTTTTTCATTATGTTTTCCGTTTATTTTACCACATTACCCCAATAGCGAAATAGGTAAATGATTTGACTTTTAGTGCAGAAGGCTCTTTGACCTCGAGGGGTCAGGCTGCTTGCGGTGGATTCAGAAAACTTTGTCTACACCTAAATGATTCTAAAGTTTTCTAGACGACGAAAAATTCGGGAGCCATCAAGGATTCACAGATTTTTTATAATAGAAATTAGGAAAGAAGATATGTTCCTCCATTGGTGGCTGTATTTTTATTTTTGACTTTCAGCAAATTGAGCATTTTCTGGAATTTGATCAAATGGAAGTCCTGATGCCGCTTCCATTCTTCCACTAAAGTTAAAAAAACTAATCAATGCTGTGACTTCGTAAATGGCATCATCGTCAAATTCGACATTTTTTAAATCTTGGATGTCCTGATTCTCAATTAAATAAGGAGTTTTTGTAAGTTTTTCCGCATAAGAAAGCAACGTTTTTGTAGCTTCGTCTAATTCAAATTGCCGCCAATTTGTGGCAAACTCTGGACTCACATGTTCATTTCCCGTTATACGGCGAACTGCCGTTGCGTGTAATATTAGTCAGGGAGCCCCGCCAATGGCACCATTCACAACGGTTGCGATCATTTCTTTTTGCATACGAGAAATTGGCGAGTTCTTTTTTAAATTCAAGTATTTATACAAATTTCCAGCAGGTCTCCCTATTTTTAAATCCACTAATAATAATCTCATTACACTAGGAATGAAACCCCCATATTGCTTTTTGAACAGTTTAAGTAACAACTTCCGAATACCTTTGGCACTGTTTTCATCTATGATTTTAATTCGAGACGACATTTTGATCCTCCTGAATTCATTCTGACTAAAGCAATTACCATATTATTTATATTAAATAATTAATAAAAATGCTTATCTTGTTTTAATATTTTTCGAGCTCGATTTATCACTTTTAGTAACAAAGCCTTATAAATATATGTGGATCAAAATGCTGTTTGATAAAGTAATATTTCTGAACAATGTTCCCATTGAAAGAAGCTATGCAATGTTTCAATTCTAACAAAAACCTTGCCGGCTAATTGGCAAGGTTTTATGTTTAGAAGAAAGAGTGATTTCAGGTTGATCGAAAAATCCGGGAGCCATCGAGGGTTCCCGGATTTTTTTGCTTTGTTAATCATGGTGCCCAACACAGTTAGCTCCTCTGCTATTTCCTTAGAATCGATTTGATACAATTGTCTGTATATTTTTCGTCTTTTAACGGATTACGAACTTGTTGATTCCAAATACTATTACTTTTAGTTAATTGACTAAAATCATCATATAAACTTTTGACATTTTCCCTTTTGACTTCAAAAGATTCATCCGCGAAGTTATATTCGATTTTTTCCAAGTTCCCAATCAGGGCAAAGGCAGCTGTTGAATTATAAATAAGTGACTGATTGACAAGGTTGGTGCCAATTTCCGAAACTGATTGGTGATAATTTACTATTAACGTAAACGCTTCAGATTTAAGTTCAAAGTCCTTTTCAACCTCGTTCAGCGGTAAATGGTTAAATAAGTTGAACACGTTGCTGGCATTGCCCATATAGAGAAAACGATAAGGAATAATATTTTCTAAATCATGTGTAAGCGGTCTTCTTTGATCAATGACATATTGTTCTGCCGCATCATTCTGCTTTGGAATGATGATAAACTGTACAATAATAAATAGCCCTATACCTAAGGCAAGTAATGCAGCAATCAATTTTCCCAGCTTATTCATGGAAATCCCTCACTTCGTATTGTGGTATCAACTTAATGCACAAGTTTAGAATTAATGGGATTATTATTGATATAAATGGCAAGGCATACCGGGCAATTAATATTCCAAACTGATATGGTCCATCGATGTGTATCGGTCGAGAGAACCAAATGTTGCTGCCGAATAATAGCGCCGATAAATATCCCCATGTAACAATAATAAATAGGAGCCAGAGCAGCCAAGTGATTTTCTTTGCTCTCGTAAAGGCTGCTGCATTCAATTCCCCAATTTTCTTCTCATTTCCTTTTACGTTTTTAGCTAAAAATAAATAGAAGATTCCGAGGACCAAACACACGAAAAACAAGCTGTAATTCAACATAAGCCCCATACTTATGATAGAAAATGGAATCGTCACAATCCACGCGATCAGGATATAAATATATGCGATTTGAAACGCTTTAAAGCGAAACTGATTAATCCAGACGGGGATATGATCATCAATTAGGTCATCTATTTTTGTAATACTGTTTTTGGCTCTGGCAATTGCCTCGCGTTCATTCAATCCTTCTGCCATTAAATGAGATACCTTCGCTTCCAAATTTCCTAAAATCTCATCCTTCAGGTCGCTAACACCACGATGGTTTTTATATTTTCTGAACAAGTGATCGACATATTTTCTTAGTTCATTCATCGCTTTTTCCTCCCCTGACAATTAGCTGATCAATTAGTTCCTTCGCCGCCGCCCATGCCTCAATTGCTTGTTCATAAGCACCTTCACCATTGGGGGTGATTTTATAATACTTTCGTCTGCCCCCTTGACTTTCATCACCCCAATAGGCGGAAATCAGTTTTTGTTTTTCAAGCCTTTTTAAACTGGTATAGAGTGAAGGTTCTTTTAGCTCAAATTTTCCATTGCTTTGTTCAAATATCGATTTAATAATTTCATATCCATAGTTATCACCTTCACTCAACACACGAAGTATCATCGTATCGATGTGGCCGCGAATAAGGTCGCTGCTTATTGGAGTCTCAGCCTGCATAAAATAACCTCCTCTGATATTGTATATTGTAACACATATTACTATGTATGTTGAGGTACTAAATTAAAAAAATTTCAAGAATTTGTTTTATCTTGCAAAACAGTAAAGACAAAAGAGGAATGGCATGTAAAATCATCCAGAAATTCATATAAAAAAACAGTAAAAAGAACTTGGGGAGACCAATTTCTTTTTACTGTTTTTAAACTAAACTCCACCTGAAAAGCAAAAAAACATTTGGTAGTTCCCCTCATTTTTTCATCATCGCTAATTTCTTTCGATCTTCAGCTAATGGAGGCTGCTCTAGCCAGCCGTTGTCAATCATCATGTCCAACCAATCGTTTCCGATTTTCAAATCTCCTGAAATCGCCAACATATATTTTGGAGTCAAGTCTCTTCTAGGTGATGACGCCCATCCCGTTCCGTAATAAACCATTGCAGTAGAGAATAAGAATCCAACTTGAAACATCATCAGCTTCTCCGAAAACGGAGAAGTGGTGGAATTGGTGATCTCCGCATCTAACAAGGGTACTACCGGCAGGTTTTCGCTATTCATTAAGTCAAGAAACATTTGGACATGACTGTCTTTTGTATTCATCGCTTTTAAAAGAAAATCACGCACTTTCTTAGAAGTGGCCACTTGGCTAAATGCAACTGTGAGAGTTTTTGTCAGGATGCTTTTTTTCATATTAAAATAGATATCGGTTATTTCAATACAGCTTAATGGTCTTTTTTCACCAAACCATCCTGCTAAAAAGTTATCATTTTTGACAAAATCCGGTTTTTCAGGGGGGAAAACTGTTGGAGGGCGAAAGTATTGGCCTTTTTCTAACAAGATATTCTTTGATCGATTACATAATTCAACTGCAGATACGTTACAGCTCGTATAATAATCACGAACGTCTTGTCGAGAACAGGTTGTGACAGCCCCGCTGTACCCATGACAGCCATGGATGGACATGATATTTAAATAATGTAAACACAATACATCTGAAAATAGCCGTGGACTGTTGGGGATCATGTCATCATTTGTAAAGCCGATTGGAACTGGAAAACCTTCACTCA
The DNA here is from genome assembly GCF_042885335.1 of Neobacillus sp. NPDC058068. NCBI lineage: Bacteria > Bacillati > Bacillota > Bacilli > Caryophanales > Bacillaceae > Neobacillus > Neobacillus sp. NPDC058068. Next base: position 23,371 of record NZ_JBHVSI010000011.1, read on the forward strand.
CAAGAAACTCTTTAATTTTCTCCAAATGTTGGGTGCCAAGCAAAATTGCAAATTCAAAAATTTCTCTAATTTCCATATCCTCCAGGTGTTCCAACATGTGTTTGTGAAAGCAAAGTCCAGCTGTTTCGTTTAAATACTGTGACCATAAAGCAGCAATCTCTGCGGAAGTCATTTTCGGTTTATGGAGGGAGTTCAACCCAAGCACCTCACTGTTTTTTCCATAGGTTGTCTTACTTTACTTCGGAATATTCTCGATTGATCATTGAACGTAACCAATTAATAGAAAAAAGACTGCCATATGCAGCCTAGTCTTTAGAAAAATGCAGATAGTTCTCTAGTGGATTCGGTGGCACGTTCTTTGTTCGTACCTATGCTTATAGGGCATGTGTTTTTGCTCCACGTTATTACAGGCAAGCTTTAAGGGAGTGAAATTATTTGTTAATAATTGGAGGTTATCCCACTGTGCCATTAAAGGTTGAATCTGATGTTCGGGTATTATGATCCCTTTTTTTTCTAAGAATTTCAAAATATTTTCAGTCATTTTCCTCTACCCCTTCCATGATTTTAATAAGTTGTGCCTGATGTAGAAAAAATCATGAGGTCCTATGGTTAATTATACCATTTGTCAACGTAAAATGTTAGCGCCTTCAGAATTTTTGTATTGTGTTTTTAAGAAGACGGAACAACATTATTCTCTGGCATACAGTTCCCACAAATATCGCTAAAGTGGAATAGCAGTAGCTGCTGAGGTTAAACTATGAGAGGTTACTATTGGAACAAGGGCGGTGTTTATTTTGTCAGATTTTCTGGAATCCATTGAGTATGAAACGGGTACAGCTATTCAAACGTTTAACATTATCGAAGTTAAGGAACATGCTGAGGGTTTTGAAGTACTTTTGGATATCGATTTAGACAGCGGTTACGGATTGGAAGGCGTTAAATTAATTGTTACTCATGAGGACTTAGACGCATACGAAACCAATGATATCCATGAAGGAGTCAAATATGCTTTAGGCTTCTTTGATCAAACGTAGGAGGAGATTCAGCTGGAATTAGAAAAGAAGAGCCGGAAAGAACCCTTAAAAAGTCCGGAGTCACGAAATCAAGAAGATCAAGCATTAAAAGAAAAGTACAATATTAAAGACGATGACAGGGCATGGGAAGATGACCGCCTATAAAGGGGGCATCTTACCTTCCTCTATTCATAATGACCCTTAACTTCCGGCAGGGATTGATAAGTCGAATTTTTCTTCAAGATTTCAAGGATGTTAGCAATCAACTCGGTCATTTCCTGACCATCATAACTCTTATCACATTCCGACCATTCAAAATGCCGTTCCCCGCTATTAATCCAAACCTGCATTTCATAGCCCTCATACGGTTTCTGATTACATTCCTTTGATAGTTTTTACTCTCCAAGGTAATTGGAAAAAATCATCAATTTATAAATGGCGTTCATTTCCTTTTTGGAAAATTGAAAGTCGCTAACGGCAACGGTTTCGCCATTCTGTAAATCTTTAATCAACTTTTGTTCTACTGTATTAATGACGTTTTTCTTGCTCACCCCATATTTTAACTCAAAGGCAAAATAATCCTCCTTGTCTACATCATGGGAAATGGTTAATAGGTCAGTAAGATCCGGACATTCTTCAAGAATATATTTAGTTTCTGTTTCTGATTCTTGCTTTTGAATCCCTTTACAGACATATGTGGTTACTTCCCCTTGACCAAACTTATCTTCGGTGTTATCTATTTTTATCGTTAATTTTGAATCATGATAAGCTAAATCGTGAAAAATAGGATCGCCTTCAATCGTATATCGGGTAAGCCGTACCTTATCGTCTTTACCGGTTTGAGCATTTTCAACAAATAGATTTAACCGTTCGATATTTTCCATCATACCGTAAATTTCTTTGACTTCATTACTGGCAGGTTTTTTATTTTGCCCACTGTTAGCAGGCAGGTCACTGGCAGTACCATTATCTAATCCGCAGCCGGATATAAAAACAGCCATTAATGCGATTAAAATAATCGAGGATATTTTATTTATCACAATTCTACACATCCCTTTATAGAAAAAGACGAATTAATGCTGGAAAGGTTTCTTGACTATTTATTCTTTGATTTTATTTTTAGCGATAAAATCATGAATATGATTGAACACTTCTTTCGCAGCATCGATGGACGCTAACGTATCCCCTTTTATTTCTAATCCATGGTCAGCCTTGGGAATGACAACCGTACTGACATGTTCATTATTTTTCAGGGAAGAAATCCGTTCTTCAATATAATGATGGTCTTCATCCCCGATTACACAAAGGGAAGGCAGCTCAGTTTTCAATAACGCATCAAAAACAGCGTCAATTTTTAAAAGCGGAGTTAACCAAATTCCGAGCGTATTTTTGATGAAATTCCGTTGATTCCATTCAAAAGCCATCGGAATCGTGCCAATCGATTTACTTAATACAAAGGACTGTTCATATTTGGTATCCTTCAAAACCTCCGCGACAACCGCCTTCACATCTTGGTACATCCAACTATCTTGCTCTTGATTGTTAAGCTTTTTAAAATGTTCATTTTTTGCAAAGTTATAATTGATATGAAGAACATCCACGTTCTGATTTAAACATACTCCCGTTGCGTAATGAAACAACGGCCGCTCCGTAGAATAACCGAGTCCTGGAAGCATAATACAAATGCTTTTATTTGGGTGTTCACCGCGAATCCACGTATAGGGGATGGTGGATTGCTCGGTTCTTACAACTTGACCTTCCGTAATTTGATACATTGGATTCACCTCTTTTGGGAGTCTGTAAATTTGAATTCTGCAATTTTACCACTTTCTAAAAAGCCGATATTTTGATAAACCTTATTGGAGTCAGGATTTTTAAGGTCTGCATACAGCATCGGAACTAGTTTCTCAGATGCAATGATTACACACAGATCTGCTACAAGCGCGCTTGCATAGCCATTTTTCCGATGTGAAATCGGTGTAAATACTGAATTAATCCGTGCGTGTCTTGGGGAGCGATGTGAAATATTCGCCATCGATACCGGCTGGCCATCTACAATCCAAAGATATAGATTCCCCGTTTGTACCATCGTCTCCGCCCTGGCTGCCTGGGTATCCGGTTCAACAGCGGTCCCAAAAGCATCTCTTAAAAATCCTGCTATATATTCGGCGACGGTATCCACATCCTGCAATGTGGCTGCTTGGATTTCACCTGGAACATTTAACGGCTTGATTACCTTAGGACAATAATAGGCTTCCATAACCATTTCGGTTTCGTATTGAAGATGATTCTTTTTCGAATAAACGTCGGCAAACATTGCGGCAGTCTCGGGTTCGCCGGTCACCCCGGGAAGGGGAACTCCTTTAAGATGGTTGACCAATTCTTGAGTAATGTAATTCCGTTCCTCAGCCGTCACCTCTTTTGAAACCCATAACCAGCCACTATGCCCCGGTGTTTGGGCAAAAATCATTTTTCCATCCCGTGTTTTACAGGATAAGGAATCGCTGCCTTCAGTGATTCGATGGAACAGATTGTATTGTACTTCGTCCGATTCAAAGGCACTACCAATGGCAATTGCGTCATCATTTGAGACAAGTCTTGAAAACATATTCGCTTCCTCCTATGGGAAAATAACTTATTTTTTCTGGTACTTTTTATCCTAAAAGCTTTGTTCTTCAAATTTTAAAATACCGAAATGTCACAGTGCCCGTCTTCCACTTTTTTTCCGCACTATGGGCACTCTCGACTCTTCACAGTGCCCGTCCCCGGCATTTTTTCCGCTCTATGGGCACTCTCGACTCTTCACAGTACCCGTCCCCGGCATTTTTTCCGCTCTATGGGCACTCTCGACTCTTCACAGTGCCCGTCCCCGGCATTTTTTCCGCTCTATAGGCACTCTCGACTCTTCATAGTGCCCGTCCCCGGCATTTTTTCCGCTCTTTGGGCACTCTCAACTCTTCACAGTGCCCGTCCCCAGCATTTTTTCCGCTCTATGGGCACTCTCGACTCTTCACAGTGCCCGTCCCTGGCATTATTTCCGCTCTATGGGCACTCTCAACTCTTCACAGTGCCGTCATCTGATTTTTCTCCACCATACGGGCAATGTTTTGTGACCGCGACGACTCTTTTCCCCCAGAATCATATTTTTTCAATGTGTCTGTTAACAGACTTCATATTTAACCCTAACCATGATTTATTCATTCGGTCCAAAAACCCGGTCGCTGATATCGGGGGACTTAGTGCCGCCTTTCTCAATTCGCTTTTCTAATGTCGTTCTCATGCCTGGTGCAAGCAATTCACAACAAGCAAGCTCCCGCATTTCTACTAAATTTTGCTGCCTAGCATGAATAATTTGATTACATTTTTGGATGGTCCACTGTGGATACGGGCGGTCTACTAGTGTAAAAGTTTGACCCTCCTCCACATATCCCTCATTTAACACACGGAAATACCAGCCGGTCCTTCCGGTATTCTGTAATAACAGCGCTAAATTCTTTACTTTAAATCGGCGCGCCGGCTTCCAGCATGGCTGTCTGGGCTGTGAAACTTGGATAACCGCCTCGCCAATTTGAAAGGTATCGCCAATCGCAATTGTTTCCTCATTTACATTGCCCATGACCAAATTTTCTCCCATGCCGCCGGATGATATCTCTTTAATGCCTAATTCTTCTTGCCAGTATCGATAATTTTCAAACGAATAGGCGAAAACGGCTTTTTCTGGTCCGCCGTGATGTTTCAAATCACCTTGTCCGTCTCCTGTTAACCCCGTTTTGCCGACCCAGATTGATCCTTCGACAGGCTCTTTAAAAATTGCGCTAGTCCATTCCCGCTCCATTGGATTTACCGCTTCTTTATTACCGACTGTTTTTGGTAAACCAACAAATACTTGTTTCAATAAGAAATCCATTATTTTTCCTCCTAAAAATCACATCCGATTTATTTAATTTCGGCAGAAAGGATAAACATCCCTTCCTAGGTACGTTAAATAAATCATTAGCTAAAATTTTTTTGGAATAATAAATTTAGTAAAAGCGCTTGCATTTTCAAAAATCTGTTTTATAATACTTGTATACAAGTATCCTAGTATATTTTAGGAAGGTGGTTTAATGACAGAATCGAAGGAATTTCTTTATCCACAAAAGTGGCTTTCAAAAGCATCCACCGGTGATCGCGTCACCTGCGAGCTTAGAATGCAGATCATTTCTGGCAGGATTGAAAGCGGTGCCATCCTATCAGAAAATAAATTGGCTGCCGATTTTGAAGTAAGCCGTTCACCGATTCGTGAAGCATTAAAAGTATTGGCAGCTGAGAACTTGATTCGCTTAGAAAGAATGGGCGCAGTTGTCATTGGTTTAAGCGAGAAAGACATCGAAGAGATTTACGATGTACGCCTGCTCATCGAAACGTTTGTCTTTGAACGGCTTGTCAAAATAGATACGAAAGAACTAGTAAGGGAACTAAGTAAAATTGTTGAAATGATGAAAATCGCCATCAAATATCACGATGCTGATGAATTTTCCTATCAAGATATCTTATTCCATGAAACAATTATTCGGGCAATTCATCATTCTTACATGTTGATGATTTGGAATAACACAAGACCCGTGATGGAAAGCTTTATCCTATTATCAATGCGTGTCCGCTTCGAGGAAAAATACGATGACTTTACACGCATTATCAAGAATCATCAGTTGTATATCGAAGCAATCGATACAAAAGACCGAAACCTGATGATTCAATCATTACATCAAAATTTTGATGATGTTCAAGGGAAAGTAGAAGACCTTTGGATATCACAACAAATGCTATCTAAAGGAGTAGACCCGGAGAAATGACCAGCTATATGTTAGGTGTTGATATCGGTACAACAAGTACAAAAGCCGTTTTATTTACTGAAAAAGGCGAAGTCATCCAACAAGAGAATATCGGTTACCCCCTTTACACACCTGATATTTCGACAGCTGAACAAGATCCTGAAGAGATTTTTCAAGCTGTCGTACAAGCGATTTCGAAAATAATGAAACAAAATTCACAAAAAGGAATATCGTTTCTTTCATTTAGCAGTGCGATGCATAGTCTCATTGCCATGGATGAAAATGATCAGCCGCTGACACCTTGTATCACTTGGGCAGATAATCGCAGTGAAGCCTGGACCCATAAAATAAAAGATGAGTTAAACGGGCATGAAGTCTACAAACGGACGGGAACACCGATTCACCCGATGGCACCATTAAGCAAAATTACTTGGCTTGTGAATGAACATCCAGAAATCGCCACAAAAGCGAAAAAGTATATCGGGATAAAAGAATATATTTTTAAAAAGTTCTTTGACCAATACGTAGTTGATCATTCCCTTGCTTCGGCAATGGGTATGATGAATTTAAAAACCTTGGATTGGGATGATGAGGCCTTAAGAATTGCTGGTGTGAAACGGGAACAACTATCCACACTCGTGCCAACTACCACGATTTTTACAAACTGTCATCCAGAATTAGCGAAACAAATGGGGCTTGATCCACAAACACCATTTGTCATTGGCGCAAGTGACGGTGTACTTTCCAATCTAGGTGTAAATGCGATTAGAAAGGGCGAAATTGCAATTACAATTGGGACAAGCGGTGCGATTCGGACGATTATTGACCAGCCGCAAACAGATGAAAAAGGGCGAATCTTCTGCTATGCCTTAACTGAAAAGCATTGGGTCATTGGCGGACCTGTCAACAACGGCGGGATGGTCCTTCGCTGGATTCGGGATGAATTTGCCGCTTCAGAAGTAGAAACAGCAAAACGTCTCGGAATTGACCCCTACGAGGTTTTAACGAAGATTGCTGAACGGGTAAGACCAGGTGCTGACGGCTTGTTATTCCATCCATACCTTGCCGGTGAACGTGCGCCATTATGGAATCCTGATGTAAGAGGCTCATTTTTCGGGTTAACGTTGTCACACAAGAAAGAACATATGATTCGTGCAGCCCTAGAAGGAGTCATTTACAATTTATACACCGTATTTTTAGCATTAATTGAATGTATGGAAGGTCCTGTGACCCGAATTCAGGCAACTGGAGGCTTCGCAAGGTCAGATGTTTGGCGGCAAATGATGTCCGATATCTTCGAATCCGAAGTAGTTGTTCCAGAAAGCTACGAAAGTTCATGTCTCGGTGCTTGTATTTTGGGCCTATATGCTACAGGGAAAATTGAATCGTTTGAAGTAGCCTCTGAAATGATTGGCACTACACATAAGCATACACCAAAAGAAGATGCAGCTAGAGAATACAGAGAATTGCTGCCTATCTTTATTAACTTATCCAGAGTATTAGAAGAAGATTATACACGGATTGCCAATTATCAGAGAAGCTTAATCAATAAAAATATATAAATCAACGGGGGAAAATACTATGCCATTAGTTATAGTAGCAATTGGGATTGTAGCATTACTTATATTAATCATGGGCTTTAAATTAAACACATTTGTGTCACTTATCATTGTCTCATTCGGTGTCGCAATCGCACTAGGAATGAAATTAGACGAAATCATCGGGACAATAGAAGCTGGATTAGGCGGAACACTTGGCCATATTGCATTAATCTTCGGACTTGGTGCGATGCTGGGTAAATTAGTTGCGGATTCAGGAGGCGCGCAGCGAATTGCGATGACTCTGGTTAATAAATTTGGCGAAAAAAATATTCAGTGGGCTGTAGTGGCAGCTTCATTCATTATTGGAATCGCTTTATTCTTTGAAGTAGGACTCGTTTTATTAATTCCAATCGTATTTGCCATTTCTAAACAATTAAAGGTTTCTATTCTTTATCTCGGCATTCCAATGGCAGCAGCTTTATCTGTCACACACGGCTTCTTACCGCCGCATCCAGGACCAACCACTATTGCCGGTGAATTTGGTGCAGATCTTGGTCAAGTATTACTTTATGGTTTTATTATTGCCATTCCAACTGTCATTATTGCAGGACCTTTATTTACAAAGCTAGCAAAAAAATTAGTGCCGGCATCATTTACAAAAACTGGTGATATCGCTTCTTTAGGTGAACAAAAAACATTTAAGCTTGAAGATACTCCAGGTTTTGGAATCAGTGTGTTCACTGCTATGCTTCCTGTTATTTTAATGTCGATTGCTACCATTATTACTTTGCTTCAAAAAACGATGGGATTTGCAGATAACACGTTACTGGCAATTATCCGTTTTGTTGGCGGCGCATCCCCTGCCATGGTCATCTCTTTATTAGTTGCGATTTATACAATGGGATTGGCTAGAAATATTCCAATTAAAGCAGTAATGGATTCTTGTTCAACAGCCATCTCCCACATCGGGATGATGCTATTAATCATCGGCGGCGGCGGTGCCTTCAAACAAGTATTAATTAATGGCCACGTTGGTGACTATGTTGCCGAATTATTCAAAGGAACAAACATTTCGCCAATTTTACTTGCTTGGATTATCGCAGCAATTTTACGAATTTCATTGGGGTCGGCTACTGTTGCAGCTTTAACGACTGCCGGTTTAGTTATCCCAATGTTAGGTCAAACTGACGTTAACTTGGCTTTAGTTGTACTTGCAACAGGAGCAGGTAGTCTAATTGCCTCACATGTAAATGATGCTGGTTTCTGGATGTTTAAAGAGTATTTTGGTTTAAGCATGAAAGAAACATTTGCAACTTGGACATTACTTGAGACGATTATTTCAGTAGCTGGATTAGGATTTATTCTATTACTAAGTTTATTCGTATAAGTAAAAATATTCAGCGGCGGTTTTATAGTCCACTGCTGGTAAGCAAAGGGCAGTATAGTCCCCGCTCATTTCTTAGATTCCTCTAAGGAATGAAGTGGTGGTTATACTGCCCTTTCATTTGGGTTCATTAGCAATAAGAGACTTGTTGCCAAAAGGTGAATCGATTTCCTTACGAATATTTGTGTAGTTTCGATACAAAATACAGATTAGACTCAAATGTTTTTATCGATAACTGAAGGGCTTCCTATTTCCTATCCTTTGTTGATGTCCAAGGCTGGGGACCAAGGAGAAAATGGGTGAATGGCTATGAAAACGTTTAATAAAGAAAAGTTCTTTTTATTCCTAAAAATTTTATTTCCAATGATTTTGTTAGGACTTGCCGTTTATGAAATTAAAAAATTTACTGGAAACGTTAATGTTCAATTGCTTCGTCATGAAGTCAGTCAGTTGCATTTTGCCAAGCTGCTCTTGATTCTATTGATTACTTTTTGTGCTATTTCCCCGATGATTTTTTACGATGTGTTATTAACAAAAATATTAGCGATTAAAGTACCGGTAAAAGAACTGATGAAAAAATCTTTTATTGCGAATACCTTTGCAAACTTCATTGGATTTGGAGGTCTGGCTGGTGCTACACTAAGAGCTTATTCCTATCATGAATATGAAACAGACAAAAAAAGACTGTTGAAGATCATTGCTTCTGTTTCCCTTTATTTCCTTACCGGTATCTCTTTGCTTGCCTGGATTGTCCTAATTGGATATAGAGGTTTCCCTCTCTTTCATGATAAAAAATGGCTATTTTGGGCCAGCATAGTGGTAAGTTTATATTTGCCAGTTTTTTTCGCCGTCTATCTTATTCAGCGGAAGAAAGCGGCGGAATTCATTATCGATTGGGGAATAGCATTAAGACTACTCTTCGTTTCTTTATTTGAATGGATCGCCATTTTTCTTGTATTTTGGCTATTATGTCTGATATTGAGCATTCCCATTAATTTTGCCCATCTTGTACCTGTATTTATTGTTGCATCATGCGCCGGTATCATTAGTATGATTCCAGGAGGCTTTGGCTCCTTTGACCTAGTTTTCCTTTTGGGAACTCAATCCTTGGGGGTTCCGGATGAAAAGGTGGTTATCCTGCTACTGTTTTATCGTATCGGCTATTTTATCCTTCCATTTTTAGTAGGGCTAGTGTTATTCATAAAGGATTTTTGGAACAGATGGAATAAATCGTGGAACAATGTGCCTGATGCCATCCTTGCGAGGACTAGCCACATTCTTTTAACCCTTTTGGTCTTTCTATCAGGACTTGTTTTGCTTCTTTCGGCAGCTGTCCCTGGAATTATCGGAAGGCTCAAGATTGCGCAAGAATTTTTATCGTTTCCAATCATGAATATTTCACATCAGCTCTCCGTTGCAACTGGATTTATCCTGCTCGGTTTATCCCGTGGTATTCAGTACAAGGAGAAAAGGGCATACAACCTAACGATGGTCGTTTTAATTTTTGCCGCCTTATTCACTTTCTTAAAGGGATTTGATTATGAAGAGGCATTGTATCTTTTAATTGTTGTCGTGCTCTTGAGAGCTTCCAAAAAGCGGTTTTACAGAGAGCGTTTTGTGTTGAGCTGGGGCAAAACCATTTTTGACATCGTTATGTTTGTCGTGATTACCTTTATGTTTGTATTAATCGGCTATCTCAATTTGCCTACCTCCGAAATAAAAGTGAACCCAAAGCTATCACCCTATCTGATTAAAGACTATCGTGATGTATTTAAAAGTGCGTTAATCGGCTTGTTTTTCGCCATGGTCCTATTTTCCATCGGCTATTTGTTTAAACGCAATAAAAAATGGGAGCTGAAGCCCTCCCGTTCCCAAGAAGAAAAAATAATCAAACATTTGGAGCATTATCGTGGAACGGTCCTAACCCATTTAATCTTTTTACATGATAAAAATATTTACTGGAATAAAACGGACAACGTCATGTTTGCCTATCAAGTATACGCAGACAAGCTAGTGGTCCTCGGTGACCCTGTTGGAGACCGTGACGAAATGCCACTTGCGATAGAAGAATTCCGAGAAACAGCAGATCTTCAAGGATATACGCCTGTTTTTTACGAGGTCAGCGAGAAAATGCTCCCTTTTCTGCATGAAAACGGTTATGACTTTTTCAAGCTTGGCGAGGAGGCTTTTGTTGACTTAGACAGCTTTTCCTTTAGTGGAAAAAAAATGAAAGGGGCCCGGGCAGTAAAAAACAAGTTTGAACGTGAGAATTATCAGTTTGAAATTGTTACCCCACCCTTTCAGGATGATATCTTGAAGGAACTTAAAGAAATATCTGATGACTGGCTTCATGGAAGAACGGAAAAAGGTTTTTCCCTCGGATTTTTTGATGACGATTACCTCAATAAAGCTGAAATAGCCGTTGTCAGAGTAAATGGAACGATGATTCTAGGATTTGTCAGCCTAATGCCAGTTTATGACCAAAAACAAACGATTTCGCTGGACCTGATGCGCTTCGGAAAGGATGCGCCAAATGGAACGATGGATTTTGTATTTCTCTCATTATTTGAATGGGCAAAAGAACAAGGGTATCAATACTTTAATATCGGAATGGCCCCATTATCAAATGTAGGATTATCAAAGTTTTCCTTTTTAAGTGAAAAAGTAGCTTCACAAATATTTTTACATGGACAATTTTTCTATTCCTTTAAAGGTTTGAGAAAATTCAAAGATAAATATGCCGATATGTGGCTCCCAAAATACTTAGCTCATCGAAAGAAAACTTCTTTGCCTATTACGATGGCACAAATCACTTTATTGATTGGGAAGAAAAGAAAAAATGGAGATGGATAGACGGAAAGAAAGATTGGCTATTTTTGAGCCAATCTTTCTTTTTCGATGGAACTTATTCATTAAGTGATATCTATTTATTTGCTTTAACATCGATATGGACATTTCGCAGCAAACGTAACATCTCTAACACAAGGATATTTAAACCTAACCAAACTCCGCCAAATATATATTCGACTACGATATCACTAGGATCTTGAACACCAAAAAAGATACGGCTGACTGCTATAAGAAGTAATAAAAGAAGTGTTCCTGCAGCGGCATTTGAATGAACCCGTGCCTTACGAGTGTGACGCACGAACACAAAGACAGCAAAGCCATAGATGACAAATGCCATAAGCGGCTGCTCGCTTGGAAATTTATGAAACAAGCGTGCTGCCGAAGTTTGCTCGGGTAGAGGCAAGCTATGAAATAGCCTTATTAAGCTTTCTTCATATAATTCTCCACCTGAAATAATCAGCAGCCATGCTAATAATTCAAGCACTTTGTTCTTTCCTTTCCAGATAATCCACAAAAATGAACAAGCGCATATTATTAAAAGGACCTTAGAATTGTCCATGAAAGAGAATAACTGCATGAAAGGAGTCCAATCCTGACCAAAAGTTGACGGAACCAAGAAGTTCATCGTTTCATCGAATTCTTGAAACTCATTGGTCAATAAACTTTGAATGACTTCGATCAACAGAACACTTAACACAAGTGTGATGACAACAGTGCACACAATAAATATCCCTGTTCGTCTTCTTGACTTCAATAATTTCATCATTCTATTAATCCCTAAAATAGCTGCACCTTTAATTTGTTCTTTCTTCCTTCGGTATAGATAAACAATGACCAAAATGAACAAAGCAATTATGATGCCAATTAATAGATATTTTTTAATGGATGCATGGAATTGCTCCCATTTTGGTCCAAGTACTTTTCCTAGCGAAATAAAGGTAGCTACCCAAATAAATGCACCACTATAGGCATATATAGCGTATGTACGAAATTTAAGATGTGTAATCCCTGAAAAATAGCCAGTGAAATGTCTTACTCCAGGGATAAAATAGGCAATAATTAGCAATTTGTTGCCATACTTACCAAACCACTTTGAGGTGTTTTCCAAACGTTCTGGACCCATATGGAATTTCCTACCGTATTTATCAAAAAAAACTGTACCAAATTTTGAACCAATCCAATAAGCAATCGTCATTCCAATTGAGCTACCCACACCAGCAACGAAAATGCTGATGAACCACCCCAGATGTCCCTGGTAGACAAGAAATCCAGTGTAACTCATGATCAGCTCACCCGGTAGTGGGAGTGCTAGCAGTTCAAGTAAAAGCGCGATAAATAATAATACATATCCATACTGATCCATATAAGATGTAATCACACCCACAGACAGCCCTCTCTTTTATTAATTGGTAATAATTTTGGACTTCGATAATTATCCAGCTCCAGCGCCAAGGCGCTTCCGCTTTTATTATTATATGTAAAGTATTTTCTATTTTTTAATTAACAATACAGTTGCATAGATTGAATCCTTCATAATCAAACTAGTCATATAATGTGAAACTTTTGCCACATTCCCTTTTACTTCAGGAAGTTGTTTTCGATATTTATCTAAGTGACTTCTCAACCAAAGGCAACACTTGAATTGTAAAATTCCGTCATATTTTAAAATTAAAGCTTTCCAATCCATTCAATTTTCATTATGATAGTGGATATGAAAAAGTTTGAAGGGGAATGTAATCCATGTGGGGTAAAGTACGAGACTGGATGGAGAAAATGTCACCAGCCCAGGTTATTTCTAGCTATTATTTACTGGCAGTAACAATATCCATCCTATTATTTAGCATCCCGGCTGTCCATAAACCCGGGTTCAAAGTGAGTTTTATTGATACAGTTTTTACTGCTGTCAGTGTGGTAAGCGATACAGGTTTGAGTGTGTTTAATATTTCAGAAACATTCAGCGTATTTGGATATTTTATGATTATGCTTGTATTACAATTTGGGGGTATTGGCATTATGGCCATTAGTACCTTTTTCTGGGTACTTTTGGGACGAAAAATAGGATTGCGTGAACGCCGCCTTATCATGGTTGACAATAATCAATTTGCTTTATCAGGTCTCGTACTATTAGTAAAAGAAATTATCAAGATTATTCTTCTGATTGAGCTGATAGGGGCACTCATTCTCGGGTTTTATTTCTTGCAATATTATCCGACTTGGCAAGAAGCTTTTCTTCACGGCTTGTTTACATCCGTCAGTGCGACAACAAATGCCGGGATGGATATAACCGGTGAGTCACTGGCACCTTATGCAAAGGATTATTTTGTTCAGTTAATCAATATTACTCAAATCATTCTTGGTGCCATTGGGTTCCCTGTCTTAATTGAAGTAAAGCATTATTTACTTAGAAAAAAAACTGAGCTTGGACACCCGTTCCGCTTTTCATTATTTGCAAAGTTGACAACATTAACATATGCAATCCTTCTTATTCTTGGGACAATCCTTATTTTTCTCTTGGAATTTCAACACTATTTCAAGGATATGAGTTGGCTTGACAGCTTTTTCTATTCCTTTTTCCAGGCTGCTACGACGAGAAGCGCCGGGCTGACAACCTTGGATATCAATGATCTGTCGAGGCCAACACTCTTGATCATGAGTGTTTTCATGTTTATTGGCGGTTCGCCGAATTCTGTAGGCGGAGGAATACGAACAACAACATTTGCGTTAAATATGCTATTTATTTATCATTTTGCGCGAGGAAATCGTGAAATCAAACTCTTTAACCGCGAGCTTCATCCGGATGATGTTATGAAATCATTTGCGATTACATTTTTAGCTATTATTATGTGTTTAATATCGGTTGTCGCTTTAAGCATATCTGATAGCCAGCATGAGCTTATCGCCATTTTCTTGGAAGTTTGTTCTGCCTTTGGAACGGTTGGTTTATCTCTAGGGATTACCCCCGACCTTAGCATTTTTGGAAAATTCGTTTTGATGATGTTAATGTTCATCGGAAGAATCGGTTTAACATCTTTCTTATTTATTATTGGCGGTAGTAATAAGAAATCAAATTATAATTATCCAAAAGAGAGAGTAATTATCGGTTAATCGAAACCTCCGGGAGCCATTGGGGTTCCCGGAGGTTTCCTTGATTCCCGGCAGGTCCAAACTGATTCTGCAAGGTTTTTATGTATAAACTATATTAAAAACACCTTGCTTTCGCAAGGTGTCGTAATGTTAGGCTGCTTTTTGTTCATGAGAATCATTAAGCTTATGGCCTTCCCATTTTGTAATAACAATCGCAGCTAGGGAGTTTCCGACAATGTTTACACATGTACGGGCCATATCGAGAATCCGGTCAATTCCAGCAATAAAAGCTAGTCCTTCTACAGGTATGCCGACACTTCCTAATGTAGCAAGAAGCACTACAAAGGATACACCCGGAACTCCGGCAATCCCTTTGGAGGTTAGCATCAAAACAAGAACTAAAGTAATTTGATGCCCGATAGTCAAATCAATTCCATACATTTGCGCAATAAACAATGCCGCAATTGCTTGGTATAATGTCGACCCATCAAGGTTAAAGGAATAGCCTGTTGGAATAACAAAAGAAGTAATCGCCTTCGGACAACCGATTTTCTCCATTTTTTCCATAATTTTCGGTAAGACAGTTTCTGAACTTGCGGTTGTATAGCCTAAAATTAATTCATCTTTCAAATAGCGAATTAACTTAAAAATATTAAACCCGACAATTTTCGCCGTTAACCCTAGAACAACTAGAATGAAGAAAATCATCGATCCATAAACAACAAGGACCAGCTTCCCGAGCGGAATTAACGAGGAAATCCCAAATTTCGAGACAGTTACACCAATTAAAGCAAAAACACCGAATGGCGCAAGCTTCATGATTTGGTTAGTGACATAGAACATCGCATCGGCCGTTCCTCTAAAGAAATTGAGAATTGGCAGTCCTTTCTCACCAATCGCCGCCACACCAAGTCCAAACATGATGGAAAAGAATATAATTGCTAACATATCGCCACTCGCTAATGACTGAATGATATTGGTAGGAACTATATTCACAACTGTGTCAATCATCGAATGTGACTCTGTTTGTTCCGCAGTATGGACGTAACTATTTATATCCGTTTTTGTCAGTTTGGATCGGTCTACTCCGGCACCTGGCTGAAACACATTCCCGGCAAGAAGCCCAACAAGGATGGCGACTGTGGTAATGATTTCAAAATAAAGCAGGGTTTTACCGCCTAGCTTTCCCAATGACTTCATATCACCGACGCCAGCAACTCCGACAATAAGGCTGGAAACAACGATTGGAACAACAATCATTTTTATTAATCGAATAAAGATATCTCCTATTGGCTGGAGGTAACTTGCCACATGCGGATTGCCATAAAAAACTGCACCGACAATAATACCGAGAGCCAGTCCAATAAAAATCTGCCACGCTAAACTAATCTTCTTCATCTACACTTCCCCTTTTTAAAATTTATTACAGTTGATAAAAATGAACAATCAACTTATATGCTGTAAACTATTGCACATTCATCTTTATTAAGATTTACTATTTTAAAAATAAAAATCTTAGTGGAAAATACTTCATTTAATTTAATGCTTGTTTAATGAATCTTATTTTTCAAGACATTAAATCCATTCAATCAAACATTTAAGTTTTTAGGTTATTTTTTTAGAATAACATGTTTGCCCAAAAAGGAAAATAGTAAATTTTGCTTACCCTCAACTTGGTTAATCAAACATAAAGATTCCAAT
Source organism: Neobacillus sp. NPDC058068 (assembly GCF_042885335.1). Lineage (NCBI taxonomy): Bacteria > Bacillati > Bacillota > Bacilli > Caryophanales > Bacillaceae > Neobacillus > Neobacillus sp. NPDC058068. The sequence goes on from NZ_JBHVSI010000011.1 coordinate 39,758, forward strand.
CAAAAAGCAGGTGCTATTCCACTTTACTTTTGGAATAGCACCTGCTTTGTTGATGGTTCCATGCAATCTGAATGAATATTTGCATTTACCACTTTAATAATCTAATTGCCGTAAAGACAAAAGCAGCTCATTTTCATTGATTTTTTTAATTTTGTATTTACGAAATTGACTTTCGATTTTCTTTTGTTCATCATCTTTTTTACTAAATAAATTGGCTAATTGATAAAAACCTTCTGCCAAGATAGTCACTGCTCCAGCAGAACCTAATTCCAATCCTAATGTTTCCGTTTCTGAAAGCTGTGATTTAGCTAATTCTTGGATTTTATTTTTATATTCTCCCTTAATAACGATAAACGACTCCTTATTATCAAAGGCTACTAGTAATTCTTCAGCATTAAAAACTTCAAAGATAGGCTTTTCTTTTTCAAGCTGCAATAATTCGTCAAGTACCATCCCCTCACTTTTTCCAACTGTTTTAGCAATTGCTTGAATGGTTTTCACCGAATAACTGCTGACACTTTTTTTGTTTACACTTGAAAGCATTTGTTGACTGATTCCCGTTTCTTTGAATACATCATAGCGTTTTTTTCCATTTCTTTGTAAGTAAATATCCAAAAGGCTCATTTATTCCTCTCTCCTTTTGATAAATTATTTTTTACTAAAATTTATTTTACTTAATTATATTTTAGCGAATTGTCAGAAAAATGTCAAGATTGGATCGCTTGGATGATTGCAGCGGGGCAACAAATAAGATACTATCTAAAGGGGCAAATGCTGTTGGCTTCAATTGGTAATGTGACCATGAAGAGAAAGTCAGTGGCGAATCTGCTGAAGCTTTATCAAGAAAGGAATTTTCTGCATGCATATAAGTGAATTAGAATTGTGGGTTGCAAAGCTCGGACTTGTTCCGCATCCGGAAGGTGGCTATTACAAAAGTACTTTTTCCTCTTGGGAACAGATTTCCGACAAAGAGTTAACGGTAAATTTCGAAGGCCAGCGAAAGCTTTACACGAGTATTTACTTTTTATTAACTTCCGACAATGTGTCCCACTTTCATCGTCTAAAGTCGGATGAATTGTGGTATTATCACGCTGGAAGCTCACTGACCGTTCATGTAATTCATGATAATGGAGAATATGAAGAAATAAAATTAGGGATGAATCTTGAAGCGGGAGAAGTTCCACAGGCCTTAGTTCCGAAAAATTCAATCTTTGGATCATCCGTGCTTGAAAATGATACATGCTCGCTAGTTGGCTGCATGGTATCTCCAGGTTTTGAATTCCAAGACTTTGAATTATTTACCCAGGATGACCTTTTGTCGAAGTATCCGCAGCATAAGGATATCATTATGAAGTTGGCATACAAAGAACTGCCTAAAGCTTGAGGCTGCTTAACAGCCTCAAGCTTTAGATCTACCGTTTGATTTGATTTTGTTCTCTTCTTTCATCCAACAACTTCCACTTTCTCCTTAAGAAGTTTAATTTGTGTTAAAAACTCCTCCTTTTCATCGAGCGTTAGATACATTTTTCGGACCAAACAATCTCTTCCAAGACCATCTCTTAACAAGAGTGGTTCTTTGAGGGAAATTTCATAATCCGGGTCCTCGAATCCAAATAAGGTGAGATTCCAAACATCTTTTTTCTTTTTATCTTTTTCAAAATTCACTTTTCCCGCTTGAATACTTTCGATATTATGTAAGTAAATTTGCGCCTTTAACCGCAAGCCCAAGCGAATGTGGACTTTTCCGGGTAATAAAAGGACAGGATTCCGTTTGATTGCTTTATAATCACTGATAAGAAAAATTATCAAATACACTGACAGTGCCAAGTGGATCCAGGCTATAACCGTGTTCCAGCTATGTAGGAAATACGAGACCCCAACTGCTTCTAAAACTAAAACAAAGAGAAACCCAAACACAATTCCGCCGTAGCCGATTTTTTTATGAAGCGTATAGGCCGTTCCTTGTTCCGGCTCTCTTTGATTTGATGTTGAAAAAAGATAGTAAATGGTCAAAAGATCTCGTGTAAGAAACGCAGCAAGCACTTTATTCTTGATTTGGCTATTTACCATCGCCTCGACTTTCTCTTCTGTTGGCAGGCTTTGTTCTGTGCTTTTATACGCTTTGATAAATTTAAAAACTTGCCATACCGCTAAACATACAACTAAAATTTCCAAGCTTATCCATACCCCAACAGGAATATTACTCAAGCTAAACCTCCTTTCTCAGGTGCTTTAGTACCTTTTCTTATTACTAATTTTGAAATTATTGGAATATTCGTTATTATTTATTGTACTACAAACACAGAAAAACCGTCGAACCCTTTATGCAGGCCCGCCGGTTTAAATTTTACACATAATAAGAGGATAAAGGCTCGAATAGCGCTTGTTTCAACTTCTCCAAGGCATATCTCATCGTTTGACTAACTGTAATCTGTGATATTGCTAATCGGTGGGCAGCGGTCCGTTGGGACTCCCCTTCGACAAAAATTAGATAAAGAATCCATTTTTCCATCTCATTGAGCTGTGACCAGGCTTGGGACAAATCTAAACGAGTCTCAATTAGATGATATTGCTTATCTTCTTCCCCAATCACATCCCACAGAGTAAATCCCTGTACATTGTATAGCGGAGCATCAAGTGAAGTGACACGCCAGTATTGCCAGCCCCTTCGCTTGGGAGAACGTGCTTCATGATTCTTCCTCACCTTAACTCTCTCCTTTTTTCAATGATTGGATTTCTACATTACTTCAATTGGTACTTTGATGAAATAGGTTGTTAGTAGCTTTTTCGTCTGCCAAAAATGAGCGATACGACAAACAGAATCAAGAAGATGACGAATAAGATTTTGGCAATACCCACCGCTGCAGATACAATTCCAAAAAATCCAAAGATCCCTGCAATAATGGCAATAATGAGAAACAAAATAGCAGCTTTTAACATGTGTTTTACCCACCTTCTGGAATATTTTCGATTTGCTTCCGTTTGTTATCTATTACCCCGTTAAATCTTTGATAAAACCTGTCTCAATTCCCAGTTCTCTCCTCTGCGAGTTGTTTCAAACGCAGAAAATACGGGTACTTAACTAAGCAGGAACCAAACTATAACGATAAAGGAGTGGTCTTCGATGAGTGAAACAGCGGAAACGAATAAAAGCGGACTTTGGTTAGGGATTTTAATTGGCGGTGTGATAGGGGCAGCCGCTTCATCTTTGTTGACGCCGAAGTCTGGCACGATGTTGCGGGAAGATTTATCTAAAACGTATAAATCCCTTAATGAAAAAGGGAGCCAATTATCCGCGGTTGTTAAAGAGAAGGCACAGGACGTTGCAAACAGTATCGGCAAACATGCTTCTGAGCTTTCAGATAAGGCCAAAGAAGGAAAACAAGATATTGCGGATACGCTTCATGACGCCAAAGACGAAATTCGTGACAAGAGTAGCTGAGACTGACACTGTTCGCGCTTTTCAGCTCAAAAAGTCCACGTAGAACCTTTTACGTGGACTTTCTACCTTATTTTGACTTAGAATGTTCACGTACACCCCTTCACACTCCCACTTTCCCTCTGATTCGAACCAATCTTGACAGGTTCCCATATCAATTATTATTTCCTCATTTACAATCCAGGGTCTGTTACTAGATAATATATTCAATACCAGAAAAGTTCTGAATATTAACAAAGGGCCCTAGTCGATTTAATCATGTTCATCATTTTGGTTTTTTTGGCATACTCTAAGGACATACAATTATTAGGAGGACCGAGATGTTTTTATCCTATCCCATTTTAGCTGCGCTTTTAGGAATGTTGATTGCCCAATTTGTAAAAATCCCCATCCACTATGTAACATCCGGGGAATTAAAATGGAACCTGATGTTTAGTACCGGCGGCATGCCGAGTTCACATACAGCTACCATTATTTCTTTAACGACAGCGATTGGTTTAACGACTGGACTTTATTCAAATGAATTTGCCATTTGTGTAGTCGTTTCCCTTATTGTCATGCATGATGCTACTGGGGTTCGAAGACACGCAGGCTACCATGCAGAAGTTTTAAATAAATTGTTAGCTGATTTCAATCTACTCATTGAAACCTTAAAAGACCCAAATTTAAAGAAAACAGAGTCGAGAGAAAAGCTAAAAGAATTATTAGGCCATCAACCAGCAGAAGTCTTTTTTGGTGCGATTACAGGAATCATCGTCGGTATTCTAACTTATCAGGTCTATCCGTTTCCATAGCGAATAGTGTTAACCACTGTTCGCCTCCATTCTACTCTTTTTCACATTTCGATAGGGTTCTTAATATACTAAATACATAGCGAATACTCTTTGCTAAATAGGCGGCGTTGTTGAAGTTGCCAATGATATAAACGTCCATAGCAGGATTGTAGAGCATAAACGAGCCAATCGAACCTAAATGTCCCCAGACGTTATACTTCTGAGTAAACGGCATCATCCGGACCCTCATTAATCCAGACCCGTAATCAACGCCTATCCACAATTTTCTCCATTGCTGCATTGTTAACAACGATTCATCTGGAATCAGCTTGTTTTCTGCCAAAGCCTTCATGAATAAAAGTAAATCTTCAGACGTGCTCACCGTTTGCCCTGCAGCATATATACTCGTGAAACTGAGATGGTCTTCCACTTTAATTTGTTTTTCCATTAGATATATATTTGCGACCGGATCACTACTTTTTATAGCCGGTTCCGAGTATTGGGACAAATACGAGTGATTCATCCCGAGCGGCTGAAAAATGTACTCATGAAGAACTACATGATATCGCTTTGAGGTAATCTCCTCAATTATCAATCCTAAAAGGTTAAATCCAGTATTGGTGTAGTGGCAGCCCTTTCCAGGTGAAAAACGGGGGCTAAGATGTTGCTTGGACCATTGAATCGTTTCTTGCGGCGTCCAATTTCGTGAAGGATCTTCAAGGAGAATTTCCAAAAATGCCTTCCCCTGTTTTGGCTTATCCTCATAATAATCCGGTAGACCTGATGTATTCGCTATTAAATGTTCTATGAGAATTTCAGTTGAATAGTCTTTGCCTTTATAATTATGCAAGTCTAGTAAAATATCTTCCGGTAAGTACTTGGAGATTGGTTCACGAAAACTAAGTTTTCCTTCTTCCGCTAACATAGCAATAATCATCGCCGTAAACGTTTTACCAATGCTTGCCGTATGATATGGCTGCTCTGGCTTCGCAAGGAATTCATCTGTTTGCCCGTGCGCCATATTCCAATGAATCTTCAGTTTATCTGAATGGATTAACAGATAGGCATTCAGAAGTTTGGAATTGGCATCCACGGTTTCCTTCAGTTTTTTTTCAATTTTTAATTTAGCTTGTTCATGGTTCATTAATTCCCCCCGTTCATTTGAATCATTCAATATCATAGCTAACAGAGGCAGCCCCCTGTTAGCCCTTAGATAAGCATATTACCAAAGTAACAAAATAGACGTTTTCACAGCAAATATCGTAAAACCATTAGGGAAATAATTCCTGCCAGAACAGTGGCTAATAAACTGCGTGTCTTAATCGCAATCAAAAACGTGGGGATTGCCGCTAGGATTTCTACGTTTCCAGCCGTTAGTGCAATTTTCCCATCAGCCATGAAAATCTCCTGGCCTACCAATGCAGCCATTACAGAAATGGGGATAAAACTTAACCATCGTGTCGCCCATTCCGGCAGTTCAAAGCGGCTAAGCACCATCAGCGGCAGGACCCTGGGAATAAATGTGACAAGTGCTGTTCCTAAAATAATTAATAGAATGGCCCCTCTTACTTCCATTTTTCCAACACCATCCCTATCGTTGAGGCAATAATTGTAGCCGCAATCACGCCGAGACTGCTCGAAAACATGGCACTAATTCCAACAGCGATGATGACTGCAATGATGGCCACAAAAATATCCAGTTTGATTTTTTTCCGGCTTAACATCGAAAGGACCAAAAGCCCAATAAACATCGCCGGCAACGCATAATCTAAGCCGAATTTTTCAGGATTGGAAATCCAATTGCCAAAATAGGCCCCTGCTAAATTGGCGATTACCCAGTTTAACCAGGCGGTAATATTTAGCCCATGCATCCATTTCTCGCTAATGTTTCGCTTTTGCGCCGCCTTATTAATAGCAACACCAAAGGTTTCATCCGTGAGCAGTGATCCGATGAGCATATTTTTAAGCGGAGAAAGATGGCGAAAATAGGGTGAAAGGGCAGCACTAAGTAATATATGGCGCACGTTGACAAAGAAAATAGTAATAATAATCGCAGTCGCAGAACTATTAACGGCAATCATGCCCGCTGCAATAAATTGAGCAGAGCCGGCATAAAGAACGAAGCTTATCAGGGTAATCTCTGCAATGCTAAGGCCTGCCGTCTTTTCAACAACACCGGCAGCAAAGCCGATACTTAAGTAACCCAGCAGTGTCGGGATACAATCCTTTACACCTTGGAAAAAGGAATCTTCGTCACTCGGATGGATTACGGATTCACTTTGAGCGTTGGAAAGGCTCATCATATCCCCTCATTTGTCATTATTTAAACTGATTTCCTGTAACCACATGAAACAGGTCAGGCTGGTTCTTCCATTAGTGAAAAATTAGCAAATAATATTTACTCTTTATCCCTTGAGACAATCAGAGGTTATTATAATACTTACTGATGAAATATTCAATATTTTTCAACAATAGAAAAATGTGATTTTGAATTAGAAAAAGCTGCCGGCGATGCCGGCAGCTTTCAGTAACACATTATTCCCCAATAACCTCATGTGTCCAATAATTACCTTGTGACACATAACCAACGCCAATATAATTATAGTTTGGGTTCAGTTTATTGCAATTACGGGTGGTGACAGGCACTTTTTTCGGCACCTTTTTCAATTATAGTATTCCTTTGCTAACTCCATAAAATTCTTAGCTGGAGTAGAGACAAAATGATGTTCAAGCCAAATGACTCCTAAAGAAGAGGTCATGTTGGGATTGCTTATCGGCGTAGAGTAAAGACTTTTAGCCCCATAGACATCAAAAACAGATTTTGGAACAATCGTTGCCCCCATTCCCCCCTTCACTAGGTCCATTAAGACATGCATATCAGAGCACTCCGCAATACTTGTTATTTGAAGATTTTGTCTAGTAAATGCTTCAATAATCGTATTATAGATGCCCAAGCCCTCTGTACTAGGAATAATAAGGGGCTTATTCGAAATCTCTTCTAGAGATATATTAGCTACTACATTATTGCTTACGAAAACAAAGGGCTCATTAATTAGATGATGATATTTCAAACCACGATGTTCAAGCGGAAGACGTACAAATGCAATTTCAATCGCCCTGTTTTTTACCAATTCCGCTAAATAAAAGGAGTCGTTTTGAACTATTTTTAGGGAAACAAGGGGATTATTTTTGTGAAAAGATTGAAGCATTTCCGAAAATCCCGAAACCGATAATGTATTGATTCCTACATTAAGAACACCCTTTTTTCCCTCCTCTGTATCCTGTAATTCATTTTTTATTTCTTCAAAACTGTTTACGAGATGCATTGCTCTTTTGTAGAGCACATAGCCTTTATCGGTTAATTCCATACTCCTCCCATTTCTCTCGATTAATTTAACACCTAGCTCATCCTCTAATTGTTTCATCATTATGCTAAGCGGTGGTTGTGACAAATGCAGCCGATTGGCAGCAGCTGTTATATTCTTTTCCTCAGCTATCGCTATAAAATACCGTAATTGTTTAATATCCATTGAATCCACCTTATATTTAAAAAATATATAGTTTATATATTAATTATATATTTTTCATATAGTATATGTCCATGATATGATAACTATCGTTTTCATTGTAAATAGAAAGGTGATCACATGGAAAGATTTTTTAAATTAAATCAAAATGGTACGACAATTACAAAAGAATTTTCTGCAGGATTTATTTCATATTTAGCAGCGTTCTACATCATTATTGTCAATGCAACGATTTTGGCAGTAGCAGGAATTCCGATGGAAGCAGGAATCATCTCGACCATATTAACCAGTGCTTTTGGATGCGTAATAGTCGGCTTATGGAGTAATGCCCCTCTTACCCTCATCCCTGGTATGGGCCTCAATGCGATGTTTACTTATACTATCGTTCAATCCGGGGGATTTACTTGGCAGGAAGCGTTGGCAATGGTTTTCGTTACAGGAGTGATCTTTGTTGTGATTGCCTTTACACCAATGGCGAAAATGATTATGTCCTCTATTCCTAATTCCTTAAAAGAAGCCATTACCGTTGGGATTGGAATCTTATTGATCTTAATTGGATTTGACAATGCTGGTATTATTACAAATTCTGAGCATACCCTGCTTGCAATTGGAGATTTAAGCAGCCCCTCAGCAATCACTACATTCATTGGTTTGGTTATTACGGTTTTATTATTTATTAAAAATGTACCGGGAAACCTTTTAATAAGTATTATGATTACCTCGTTGTTATCGATTTGGCTTGGCGGGGCCACTTCTGAGGGGCTGTCCCTTTCAATGCCATCCTTTAATGGATACCTTGGCGTTTTTGGTCAGGCTTCGTGGTCACAAGTAGGTAATATTGTATTCTGGCTGACTTCCATCTCTTTTGCAATGGTCGTTGTGTTTGAAAATATTGGCTTGATTCATGGACATAGCAATATGTTAAAAAAACCTGGGATCAGTAAGAAAGCACTCCAGGCTACAGCTGTTTCCGTTTTATCTTCCGGGATCTTTGGAACAAGTCCAACTGTTGCATCAGTGGAAGGAGCAGCAGGAATTGCAGCCGGCGGAAAAACAGGGTTGACCAGCATTGTGACTGGATTATGGTTTCTCGTTTCACTCTTGTTTATACCTGTCATTAAAATGGTTCCTGCAAGTGCAGTTTCCCCGATTCTGATATTAATAGGCGTTCTTATGCTGCAAAACATTGTCCATATTTCAATGGATGACTTAACAGAGAGCTTTCCGGCACTTCTAATTATTGTATTGATTCCATTAACCTATAGCATTGCAGATGGCATGTCTTTTGGCTTTATTCTATACCCATTGATGAAGCTTTTATTGGGGAAAGGAAAGGAAGTTCACCCTGTGCTTTATTTGATCGCCATTCTCTTTATCGGAAATTTTATTGTTCAATACGTATTTTAGTGTAAAAGCTATTTTCTGCAATCTAACCGTTTATTAATTAATATTACTCAAAATGGAGGTTTGTAAAATGTTCGAATATAATATAGTGAAAATTAAACTCAGCAGATGGAACAATATGCCGAAAGAAGATTATCATGAGATTATTGCCAATCATGCGAAGGATGGTTGGAGATTCGTCCAATTATTCGCTCCTGCTACATCTGGATACGGTTCTGCCTCATATTTTGAAATTATTTTTGAAAGACCCCTTAGTTAAGAACAGTGCCTTTAACACTTCGAATAATGTTGATGAATTCGACAGAATGCGGGTGTGCCAGTGGCACTTACAGTAATTTAACGTTGCTTATGAAGATAAAGGCGATTGCTAAATATTATTAGCAATCGCCTTTTATAAATCCTCATTTATTTATGGTATGGTTCAGCGTGATGTATCTAAATGAGGTTTTTAATGGGGTATTAAAGTAGTTAGTCCCACCAGAAATACCATACGGAAGAATTAATAAGTGTTCCTGAAAGTGAATTTACTGTACCAACCCCTTGCCAGACTATATCACCACAAAATCCAAATTGTTCCCAGGCAAGTAATTCCGATTCTTCTTGTGTTTTAGGGGGATTTCCCACAAATAATTCCCATACATCAGGAGTTATTAACGCGGGTGTAGCTCCATATTTTTCATACCAATATTTGAATACAGCAACTTGCTCCTCTGGCAATGGACATTCATTAAATCCTCCCATTGGAACCCAGGCGGCTACTTCCCAAGGTTTATCTGTTGGAATCTTAGCTAGAATGATTTTCTCATTAATTACTTCTTCAATTGACAGAAAAAAGTTTGTCTGTTCCTTTGCAGAAAACTCACCTGTGATATCGTAGTCTTCGTCATCTTCCATAGGCATCACCTCATCTAGCAGTCTCTTTAACAACTCTTTTACATCAATGTCCTCCGCTTTCGCTATAATGGTTTCTCGATCATCATTCGAGTATTCATTATCCATCTCGGTATCAACTATTTCTAACATCATCTCTGAAGGGATAATAATAAGTGGTGTATAGCCATCTTTTTTGCCTTCTATGAGAGCTTGATGATACATGGTCATAACACCTTCAACATCGTTCTCTTCAATAATTGAACAGTCGCAACCCAATTTAGCTATTATTTCTTCAATATAATCTTTCTTTTCTTTATTTTTTTTGAATTTATCAAATATACCCATTCTCTTCATCTCCTTAAGGCTTTGTTATTGGATAAAGATGATCATATTTATAAATTCAATAAAATTTTATTAGTACCTTCTTAAAAATTTATCTACATTAAAAGGTGATACAGAAATTTGTATCACCTCTAATTATTACATCCTAAAACCGTCTCTATTTATGATTAGTTTCATCGGCACTTATTTAAGCAGCAATTTTTTTACAAAAATCCACAGATGTAGACCCGATAAGAAACTTAATAATATCAAAACCCAATTTGGCCTCTTATTTAAGAGTCTCCGAAAATCGGGTTTTTTTGGAATTAGATCTGCAGGTTCTAATCACACTAGATAATTCCGAATTTATTTTTTTTTACATTAAAGATAGCGACTTACAAGCACCTATTTCATTCCTCAACAACAATCGCCTCTTTAAACATCTTGCTTTGTAGATACGATAATTTTTTTGCCATCACTTCAGGAGAATCTTTGAAATCCTGCTGAATCCAATACATAAAGAAGCCGAGGGTTCCATATGTTAAGAAATAGTTTAATGCAGGAATTTCAATTTCAGTTGCCTCTCCTAGTCTTAGCTCGGTGCTAGATACTTGTACTAGACATTCACAAAATTGATTTTGCGATCCTGGGACAACTTCTCCTTTTAAAATGAGGGAAAAAACAAATTGATTTTGATAGATAAATTCAAAAAGAGGTAGATGTCTGTGCTCATTCTCTGACGAAAAGCGCTCTAAATTTTGATAGCCTTTACGAAAGTAAGTAATTAAATCATTTAAATAATCATCAAATATCGCAGCTAATAAAGCGTGTAAATCCCTATAATGCGAATAAAAGGTGACGCGGTTACATTGAGCATATTGCGCTACCTCCGTAATGGAGAGATCGTTTAACTCCTTTTCTTTCAATAATTCCAATAACGCATGCTTTAATTTTTTTTGCGTCCTCTTGGTGCGGCGGTCTTCGTTTTTTGTCATAGGTAATTGTTATCCCCCTATTATTTATTAAAAAATAGATATATTAATTATGACATCAATCTTTTTATTGGACAACTCTCGTATTATCTGTTAATTTACAAATGTAGTTTTTTATTATATTACCATAGTATTTATAGGAGGAATAAAACATGGCTCGTTTAGACGGAAAAATTGCGATTATCACTGGTGCTGCTCAAGGGATGGGTGCATCACATGCACGGAAATTTATCGAAGAGGGTGCGAAAGTCGTTTTAACAGACTTAAATGATGAAAAAGGAAATGCCCTTGCAGCAGAACTTGGCGAAAACGCTTTGTTCGTCAAACACAATGTTACAAGTGCTGATGATTGGGCAACGGTCGTAGCTGAAACAGAAAAAGCCTTTGGTCCGGTAAATGTTTTAGTCAACAACGCTGGGATTACTATGGCAAAATCGATATTAGCATTAACAGAAGAAGAATACCGCCGCATCGTCGACATTAACCAAGTTTCCGTATTTTTAGGAATGAAGTCCGTTATCCCGTCCATGCAAAAAGCCAGCGGCGCTTCCATCGTCAATATTTCATCAATGAATGGAATTGTTGCTGGTGCTATCGGTTATACAGATACAAAATTCGCCGTTCGTGGTATGACAAAAGCAGCTGCAATCGAAGGTGCTCATTACGGAATTCGTGTAAACTCTGTGCACCCGGGAGTTATTGCAACCCCAATGGTTGTTCAAGAGGATACAAAAGCAGCAGTAGAAGAATTCTCTAAACATATTCCTTTAAAACGTGTTGCACAGCCAGAAGAAGTTTCAAGCTTAGTGGTTTACTTAGCCTCTGATGAATCAAGTTATTCAACAGGAGCTGAATTCATCATTGATGGCGGCTTAACAGCCATGTAAGGCAAGCATAACTTAAAGAACTCCCTGCCGTTTCAAACTGGAAGGGGGTTCTATATTTAGCTTCTGACGAATCCAAATTTGTTACTGGAATTGAATTAATCATCGACGGCGGCTCTATTTTACATTAATTATTTATTATTGAACATGAAGACAGTCTTAGTGAATAATCATTTTAGTTTAGCTCCAAACTATTTTAATATTTAACTTAGAGGATGTTTAGAATGGGGAAATTACAAGATAAAGTAGTTATTATTACTGGTGGTGCTGGTGGTATCGGCAGTGGAATGGCGAAAGCGATGGTAAAAGAAGGCGCAATCGTAACTATCGTAGACGTAAATGAAGGAGCCGGTAAAGAAATGGAAAAAGAATTGCAAGCCTTTTCTCCACAATCAATGTTCCTTCAAGCTGATTTAATGGATCGAGAAAATCTTGGTCAAATTATTAAAACAGTTGTTGATAAATACGGTAGATTAGATGTTTTAGTAAATAATGCCCATGCTGCGAAACAAATAACAATAGAAGAAACAACACAAGCAGATTTAGATCTATCATTTGGTACTGGATTTTATCCGACATTTTATTTAATGCAAGCTGCACTACCATACTTGAAGGAATCTAAAGGAAATATCATTAACTTCGCATCTGGTGCGGGTCTTGAGGGACATGAAACACAAGCAGCTTATGCTGCTGCTAAAGAAGCGATTCGTGGGTTATCACGTGTAGCAGCAAACGAATGGGGCAGATTCGGTATTAATGTAAACATAATCAGTCCACTCGCTAACTCTCCAGGTGTACAAGCATGGGCAAAAGCACAGCCTGAATATTACGAAAGCGTTAAAAGCAAAATTCCAATGGGCCGTTTTGGTGATGTAGAAAATGATATCGGCCGTGTTGCCGTATTCTTAGCTTCTGAGGAATCTCGATATATTACTGGCCAAACAATCATGGTTGACGGCGGTTCAATAATGCTTCACTAATCATCACATATATAAAGTATAGGTATTAGAAAAGCCTATTCAAGAATTATTGTTCTTGAATAGGCTTGTTTGCATTATTAATTACGCGTGACTAATAGTATTTGGAGACTGTGTGCTTTACCAAAAATGAAGGGTTTTGTAAAAGTCGAAATATTAATTACTAAAAATCTATCAATAATATATAAAGCACACTGGACAAAAAAGGTAGGCTAAACAAGTATGTCATAAATAATATATCTTGTTTAGCCCTATACTATCCATTTCCCGCCCTACTCACTTCGTTCCTTGAGATAGGGGAATTCTGGCTATGTTTGTTAAAGTAATCGAACATTAAACAATTTGTTTATAGTACGTTAATTTCTTTACGACCACTTTCTTTTTTTAATGAAAATTTTCCTTTAAATAGAATCACAACAAAATAGAAAATAGATAGAAGTAAAACGTAGGTCCAGATTTGATAAACAGATTGTGTATTCCATACACCTAAAAAATAAAGCATGGATGGCATTGTAAGCGTTACCCATGATTGCACAAATGCAACCATACCAAGGTAATAATCAATTTTCTTTTTAAGCGAATTTGATAAAAAGAATAGAAACCATAAAAATGCCCACATTCCCCATGTTAATGCACTGACAATATTATGAAAGTGAATAATAGATGTAATGGTATAAACGACTGCAACAATTGCAACCCATAAACAATACCAACCGAGACCATTTCCCTCTAACCCCTTCAAGAAGGTTATCCCAGCATATAAATAGGTTAAGCCAAATAAAAAAATGGACGCGCCATTATAAAGGTCCCAATTATTTTGATCTGAAACAACGAGTAAATAAAATGGAATAATTATTTGAAGTGTTCCTACAAAAATATTAAAGATACCAACACTCTTTGCTTCTGCCTTCCCTAACAACAAAAGGCTATTTAAAAATAAGACTGCACCCGAAAGAAATAAACCAACAAAACTCATATTAATTGTTGTGAAAAGCCTTTTCCACAACATTCCCCTCCTTTTAAATAGAAAAAGCAGTTTCTCCTCTTTATAAAGAAGAAAAATTGCTTTTTCAAACATTTTTTATAAAACAATACTTACAATCACAGCTGTTAGTACACTGACTAACGTTGCTCCATACAATAATTTTAAACCAAATCTTGCCACAGTGTTTCCTTGCTTTTCATTTAAACCTTTTACAGCTCCTGAAATAATTCCAATTGAAGAGAAGTTGGCAAATGAGACAAGGAAGACAGAAATAATCCCTAATGTTCGAGTGCTAAAGTGTGCTTGAATTTTTGTTAAATCCATCATAGCTACGAACTCATTTGTCACAAGCTTTGTTGCCATAATTCCACCAGCTTGTACAGCTTCAGAGAATGGAATCCCCATGATAAAGGCAACAGGCGCAAAGATATATCCTAAAATTTGCTGAAATGAAATACCAAAAATCAAATCAAAAATATTATTAATGGCTGCCATTAACGCAACAAATCCGATTAACATCGCGCCGACAATAATCGCTACTTTAAAACCATCAATAATATATTCCCCTAACATTTCAAAGAAGCTTTGTTTTTCTTCTTCTTGAATAATGAGAAGGTCCTCGCTTGCCTCAACAGTATATGGGTTGATAATTGAAGAAATAATAAATCCGCCAAATAAGTTAATCACAAGTGCCGTAACGACATATTTAGGTTCAATCATTGTCATATAAGCACCAACAATTGACATCGAAACAGTCGACATGGCTGAAGCACATAACGTATATAAGCGATTGGCAGGTAATTTGCCAAGTTGCTTTTTAACCGTGATAAATACTTCTGATTGTCCAACCATTGCCGAAGCAACGGCATTGTAAGACTCTAATTTCCCCATACCATTGACTTTACTTAACAACAAGCCAATAACTTTCATAATAAAAGGAAGTATTTTTAAATATTGAAAAATACCAATTAATACTGATATGAACACGATTGGAAGTAAGACGTTAAGGAAGAAAGGCATTTCACCTTTATTCGCAATCCCTCCAAACACAAAGGATACCCCGCTACCAGCGTATTCTAATATTTTACTAAAAACGTTTGCAAATCCTTTTATTAAAACTAAGCCAAACTTTGTATTTAATAATAAACTTGCTAATACTACTTGAATGATAACCATAAGAATAATCGGTTTGACTTTAATATTTCTCCGATTATTACTTGCTACATAAGCAAGTCCAAAAACAACTAGTAATCCGATGATGGCAATGATGTATTTCATGATGTCCTCCACAATGATGTAATTCATTCTTATAAGTAACTTGTTCTGAATTCGCTTACAGGATTAGGACAAAAAATTATTTTGCTAAATCCTAATAAAACTGTTTAGCATTTTGCCCAACGTGAACGCTTACATCATTTCGTTTAATTTAACCTAAATTACTATAGCATATATCATGAACAAATGTTAAGTAACACTTGAACGAAATATTAACTTAATTTTTACCAATTCTCCCATCATCGATCTTTTTATATTCACATTAACAAAATTGCACCATAATTTAATAATTACTGAAATTTTGTAATCATTAGCAAGAAATAATGTAAAATTTATAAACAAAAAATGGCACTTTCCATCTCTTTTACTACGAGATTCCAGTATTACTACAGAAATAAAAAAACATCCATCAGCATGTCATTTATTGATGGATGTTCACACACCTTTTACATATTTTTATCAGAAAAACCGCCTGTATTTATAATACGGTTCACCGTGCTGCATCTAAATGAGGTTTTTGTAATTCTTCTAAAAAAGAAAAAGGACCTGTTGAGTTCTCAAAATTTATTGAATAATAAAGAAAACGCGCCGATTGGCGAGCCCCTCATGGCAAAAACAGAGGCGGGGATACCCAAAAATAACCCTCAGCCTGAAACTGAGGATATTTCATTTATTCTCCTGGTATAGGCTTTGGCCCTCTCCGCACTCTGATAGATAGGATTTCGATCGCCAATCAATTGGACAAATTGTTGTACATCTTCTTTACTAAAAATAATCTCATGTTTATCCGTTTTCATGTTGCCACCTCGAATAGGACCGCTACTCCGATTCCTCCACCGCTTCCAATCGCAGCCAGTACATATTTGATATCCTTTCTTCTTTGAACTTCATAAAAAAGCCTAGTAATCATAATGCTTCCTGAAGCTCCATATGGATGTCCTAGCGTTAAAGCTCCCCCACAAACATTTAACTTTTCATACGGAATGGAAAGTTCTTTTGTACAAGTGACAATTTTGGAAGAGAATGCTTCGTTTATTTCAATTAGGTCAATGTCCTCAATGGTTAAGCTGTTTCTTTTTAATAGGGCTTGAATAGCTGGAATAGGAGCTGCCCCTGGATAATGAGGAAGTACACCTGCGACTTCACTATCCAAAAATCGTAAAACAGGCTGGAATCCATGATTTACTGCCATACTTTCTTCCATGACTAGTACAGCAGAAGCCCCGTCATGTATCCCACAACTGTTCGCTGCAGTAACCGTACCGTTCTTCTTGAATATAGGCTTCGCCCGATTTAAAAGTACTTCCATCTTTCTTTTTCTAAGTAATTCTTCATCTTGATGGAAATCCCCAATTGGAATGATCTCTTGATGAAAATATCCTTTATCGTAAGCTTCCCAGCTGCGTGTATAGCTTAATAGAGCATATTCATCCTGCATTTCCCTTGTAATGGCATATTTTTCAGCTACAAATTCTGCTGCAACGCCCATATCTGGGTCGCCAATTTTTTCAGGAGAAAATCTCGCTCTAGCTGGAAACGGTGAAGTACTCGTACTTTCTACACCACCGGCAATGTAGCAAGATCCTGCTCCACCTTGGACAAAATAACAGGCTATTCTAATCGCTTCTAACCCTGCACTACATTGACGGTCAATGGTGATTCCCGCAGCAGAAAGAGGAAGTCCTGCTTCTAATGCAGCCACTCGAGCTACGTTTCCACCTGGTCCAACTACATTTCCCAAAATGATGTCTTCTATCTTTTCTTCTAATCCATCCGCTAAATGTTGGAGGAGAGGAGCTGCCAGCTCATGTGGCTGAATGTCTCGTAAGATTCCATCCTTTTTTCCGATCGGGGTTCGTTTCGCTTGAACAATTACCGCTCGTTTAATCGCTAGTCACCATGCTTTCCATTCGTTTTATTAACTCGGCACGTGCAATCTTTCCACTCGTTGTATAGGGCATTTCAGAAAGAAAAAACCACTTTCGAGGAATTTTATAAGAAGCTAGATGGGTTTTACAAAATCTTTTTAACTCTAATGGGCTACACTTTCCTTTCACTACTGCAGCCACAACCTGACCCCAATACGAATCTGATAGGCCTATTACAGCAACTTCCTCGACATCCCGATGTAAAGAAATCACTTTTTCTATTTCTTCAGGAAAAATATTTATTCCTCCATACAAAATCATATTTGGCTCACGACCTACAATATATAAAAAGCCATCCTCGTCAAAATAGCCCATATCATGGACTGTAGCCCATCCCTCTTCATCTTGAATGGAATGAATGGTCCTTCCATTATGATCAAAGTACCCATCGATCATAAATCTGCTTCTTACATATATTTTTCCGGTCTCATTTGGCTGTGCTAATTCCTGCTCCTGACGCCGTATTTGTACCTCTACACCATAACAAGGCTTTCCGACAGTTGTAGCCTTCTGAATTCCTTCTCTATCAGAAAGTACAGTAATGAAACTCAATTCACTTGCCCCATAAAATTCGTACATGGTCATATTAGGAAACATCTGGCGGATTTCTAATTTTGATCTTTCAGACCATTTTGCACCAGATGAAAGAATTTTTATTGACTTATCGATTAGGATTCCTTCCTTCAGGAATGCTTCTATCATTGTCGGAACTACATATACCGTTGTTATTGGAAAGGAATGGATCCATGAAAGTCCTTCTTGAGGAGAGAACTTATCTAAGAGAAAGACCGTTCCTCCTAAATACAACGTGCTAATGGCTCCGTACAGAAAATGAGAATGAATTAAGGTACCAGCAATAAGAACTTGATCGGATGCATCTAACCCGAAATCAAAACGATTGCAATCAAAGCTAGCCACCCATGAATCTTGGGAGCGAACAAATGCTTTTGGATTCCCTGTCGTACCAGAAGTAAATCCAATGTAAAAAGGCAGGTTTTCATCCGTTTTCTTTACCGTTGTAGGATTGAACTGCGCGATTTCCTGTAGGATATCCTCCAAAATCATTACATTAGGAATACTTTGTTTGATTTGAATGTAATTTTCTTTAGTTGTAACAATGATAGAAGGTTGCGAAAGGATCACCCTTTTTTCCAATTCGGTTATTTTCCATTTCAAATCATATGGAACCGCAGTCCAACCTCCCTTGGAGGCACCTGCAAAGAACTGTAAGAAAGGGATACCGTTCGGCAAAAGGATTCCGATTGTTTTATTTTCTGAATGAAGGGAATGAAGCCAGTTTGCTGTTTGATTGATTAATTCATCCCATTGTTGATAACTGATTTGTTGATGATTTGTATGGATCGCGATCTTGTTGGGGGATAATGTTGCGAAAGTCTTATATGATTCTGTAATATTTCCCATAATCTATCTCCTTATAAAGAAAACTCAAAGACTCACAAAGCTTTCCTTCGTGTGCTCATGCCTGATAGGATAGTTATTTTTCCTATCCTCTAAAATAGAGACACATCAAAGTGTCTCTTAAGATTTAGGTATTATTAGATAAATGATTGGAATTACTTCTTGTTACTGAGCGTGAAAAAACAGGGTGCTTTCTTAGTCGGTAAACTAAAATAGAAGCTAGTATTGATTTTAACACATCCCCTGGAATATAAACTAAGCTTAATTTCACCGCTTTTAACACAGGAATATTCATCATAAATGCTTGGATAGGAATTCCGATCAAATAGATTAATAGAATGCCCACTGTCAGATTAATCAATAAAACATGCTGTATTTTTAACGTTTGAAAACGGGATAGTAAATACCCAATACAGAAAGCCGTAATAGGCCATGAAATTAAATAACCAACACTTGGTCCGACAAATACACTTAGTCCACCACGTCCTCCAGATAGAAGAGGCATTCCCGCAGCAACAATTAATAAAAAGATGGTTTGGCTCATCGCCCCTAATCTTGCTCCTAATATTCCTCCCGTAAGAAGAACACCTAGAGTTTGTAATGTTATGGGAACGGGTGTAAAGGAAAGCATAATTGGTGGAACTAGTCCTAGAGTCCCCATAACGGCAGCAAACACTGCGACAAACGTAATTTCTTTAATCTTCATTTTTTTAGCTCCTTTTAATCAATATGTACTATTTTCAACTATCATACTAATGAGTCTTAAGTTAATTGTCAACCAAACTAAAAGGTTGGTTAACAATTAATATTGATATAAGTGCCGGAATATGTGTCGTAAGTGCCGGGAATTGTGACTGAAAGTCCTTCATCAAACAAGTGACTACAAATGTGATTCACATAGAAACTCCATAATAAAAAGCAGGGAATCCGTTCGTGATTTCCCTGCTTTTCTGATGTTATCTCAACTATTATTATTAATTTTGAATTTCTAAAGATGATCAATTTAATGCGTATATTTTATAGAGAATAATTTTTCATTGACATTTATTATCATTTGTTTTAAAGTTACAAAAGTAAGTTTGAATAATAAAAAACTATTTGTTTGTGGACTTTTCTAGAGAAATCTCTATTTTCGCCACACAGCCATCCTATGATAGCTGTGTGGCTTTTTTGTGTGGTAAAGGGATGGGCCACGCAAAAACAAGTCAATTAATAGATTGAAAGGGGTAGGAAAAATGAAAACTTGGCAATACGCACTCATTGTGTTTTTAGGGGGATGCTGCTACGGTGCCTTATCTACTTTTGTAAAGCTTGCTTATTCCGCGGGTTTTACCACGGCAGAGGTGACAGGGAGTCAGTATTTATTGGGGACAATACTCATCTGGATGGTAGCCCTTTTTTCAAAAAAGAAAAAACTGACACTTCCCAAAATAGGAAAACTACTTATCTCGGGAATTCCACTTGGATTAACGGGTGTCTTTTATTATCAATCACTACAAACACTTCACGCTTCACTTGCGATCATCTTTTTATTTCAATTTGTCTGGATTGGCAGCTTATTTGAGTGGGTCTTTTATAAAAAGGCACCGACATTTGGGAAGATTATCTCGATAGGAATTCTCGTTATTGGTTCTATTCTGGCAGCAGGTATTATTACAGAAGGCGGCGGAGACATAACATGGCAAGGAACCGTTTGGGGACTGCTTTCCGCTTTGACCTATACTACTTTCATCTTTCTTAGCAGCACAGTGGGAAAAGATACACCAGCTGTACAGAAAAGTGCACTATTTGCCACTGGTGGTTTGATCGCTGTTTTAGTCCTGGTTCAACCAACGGAGTTACTCCATTTACCTGTTTTCATGGGTGTAGCACCGTATGGTTTGTATCTTGGCATATTAGGTGTATCCTTGCCGCCACTTTTACTTTCAATCGGGATGCCGCATATCGGTCCAGGGCTTGGCACCATATTAACAGCATCTGAACTTCCGGTTGCAATAATATTATCATCGCTTGTTTTGGCAGAACACGTAAGCACATCCCAATGGATCGGGGTTGTTTTAATCTTAGGTGGAATTGTCGCAGGAAATGTCAAATTACCTAAAGCAAAAATGAAATCCGTTTCTTTGGAAAGGGAATCAGTCTCATAGATTAAGCAGGGTAGAGGAGTCCGCGTTCGCACAGAGCATATGATGAACAATACTACGTGTCTCTTCCACAAAATTGTCCTTCATTATCCTTATGAAGGACAATTCTTTCTTGTTTTCCAACTAAAATGTCCTTCATCTCCTTTATGAAGGACAATTCTCTCTTGCTTTCCAACTAAAATGTCCTTCATCTCCTTTATGAAGGACAATTCTCTCTTGCTTTCCAACTAAAATGTCCTTCATCTCCTTTATGAAGGACAAATCTCTCTTGTTTTCCAACTAAAATGTCCTTCATCTCCTTTATGAAGGACAAACCTCTCTTTTTTTCCAACTCAAATGTCCTTCATCTCCTTTATGAAGGACAATTCTTTCCTAGTTTTCTCTCAAAATTGCTCTTCATTTCATATATTGTTTAATGGGCTACATTCTTTTTTGAAAAGCCTGTGATGACAAAACATCAAACAAATAAAAAGAGCCATTTCCGCTTAGAGAAACGCCCCTTTATACTATTTCAATAATTAATAAGATAATCTGATTTAAATATTCCAAGCTGTTGTCAAAAGCCGAATTCCCTTTTCAATTTCCTCTATCGTCAAACCGCCAAAACCAAGTAAGACTTTTGACTCTTGGCTTTCATTAGACCCAGCGTAATAGATTGACAATGGATATACTTTAACGCCAACCTTCATTGCCCTATCGATTAATTCTTTTTCCGAAATTCCATTTTTCACTTCCAAAACGATATGCAGCCCGGATTTTTCACCAATTATATTTACATTGTCCCCCATGTACTTATTGATAGAGTGGATTAAAGTATTCTGTTTTTTACGGTAAAGGGTTCTCATTTTATTTAAATGTGTTTGCCAATAGCCTTCGTTCATAAAACGATATAAAGTAATCTGATGAAGTCTGGATGCTGTTTGTTTATAAATCGTAAAGTGCTCTTGGTATTTCTGTAATAGCGTCTGTGGCAACACCAGATAGCTGATCCGAATGGACGGAATCAATGACTTTGAAAATGTCCCTAAATAGACAACATTTCCGTTTGTATCTAGCCCTTGTAAGGAAGCAATTGGTTTCCCTTTATAACGAAATTCACCGTCATAATCATCCTCAATAATATAGCTGCCTTTTTCTTCTGCCCATCTTAACAACTCCATTCTGCGTTGTATCGGCATAACCATTCCATAAGGGAATTGATGGGATGGGGTAACATAAGCAGCATTTGTGGTACTATCCTTTAATTTTTTTACATCCATTCCGTCTTCATCTAGAGGAATTGAGATTGTATGAGCTCCCAGATCTTCTAAGACGGTCCTGGTACGGTGGAATCCTGGATTCTCTAGGGCATATGTATGGTCTTTACCAATTAATAAACATAATAATCCCATTAGTACCTGGGTACCTGCACCAATGACGATTTGATTGGAAGAACACTTAACACCCCTAGACGCAAATAGATATTTTGCTATTTCCTCTCGAAGTTGTTGCTCACCTTGCGGATTTCCAGTATTAAAAAATTCGCATTGATCATCGTATAAGTATTGAATGGTTAATTTTCTCCATACAGCAAACGGAAAGTGCTCTAAATCAACATTTCCCGAATTGAAATCAATTTTAACATTTGCTTGAACTTGCTCACTTTTCGGCTCAAATTGTGGATATTCTTGATTAGGGAATATGTCATCTTCCAACATTGTGACAAATAATCCTTGACGGGGTTTACTTTCCAGATAACCTTCCGCACCTAATTGATCATAGGCAGCCTGAATGGTATTTAAACTCAACCCAAGATAAGTAGATAAATGACGTTTTGACGGTAATTTTTCTTTAGGCTTTATTCTACCCGTTAAAATTTCTTGTTTTATGTAGTTCGATAGTTGAATATACAAGGGATCCTTACTTTTATTATCAAAAACAGGAGTTATTTCAAGCACCCTTCATCCTCCTTATCTGGTACTAATAAATTTATCAAATCTGATACTTTCGATTATACCAGTTTGTGATTAAATATTATTAATGAATGGAATTTTAGATAAGGGAGGAAGAGAAATGGTTAATAAGCAACCATTTGTAATAAAGGAATTGAATAGTGAAACGGAATGGCGAGAAGCATTTCCAGTGATGAAACAGCTGCGGACACATTTAGACGAAGTAAGTTATCTCGAATTAGTTCAAGAAGCAACACAAAAGGAAGATTATAAACTGGCGGGGTTATTTGAAAATGGACAAATCGTAGCTGTAACAGGCTTTATGCCGATGATTACTTTATACAATGGCAAGTCCATCTGGGTTTGTGATTTAGTGACCAGTTCTGATGTACGTTCAAAGGGTTACGGTGCTGCCCTTCTTGTTTATGTACAAAGGTTGGCAAAAGAAAATGGCTATGAAAATGTATCACTCTCTTCTGGTTTACAACGCATTGATGCCCATCGCTTTTATGAACATAAAATGAAATATGACAAAGTTAGTTATTGCTTTTTAAAAAGACTTTAGTTTGCTCGTTGCAAGAGCGATCCACAAGGAAAGATAAGGGGATCGTTGAGAAGTGTATTTAGCAAGTTTGCCACTGTCACCTATAGGCTCCCACTGCTTTAGCGGTGGGAGTTGTTAGAATGTTTAAACAGGATTTAATTAAGAAACTAGATAAAATAGAGACTTTTATTCTTATTTAAGAATTTTGCTTCATCGTTTCTTCAACATAAGTGAGGAAATTGGGATAGATTGAGTTTCCTTCCAAGAATTGTGATACCTCATTTAATGGTAATAAAACTGTATCTCGATTTTTAGAATAAAGAACACTCTGCTGCGTTTGAATACTACTGTACACGCCATCAAGTTTGGTAGAGTGATTGTAAACCGAACCAAACTCATACCAGTAAAAGTCTTGCTTAAGATTATTTTTAATAACCTCGCCAATATAAGCACCGATTCGAACCACGAAATTATCAAAATGCTTAGTCAACAGTTCATGACCGATTTCCGAATTCATTAATCTATTTGCATACTTATCAATATATCGAATGCTTTCAATAGTGAAATCTAAATTTCTTTTAGTAAGGTTCTCTTGATCCCAGGAATCAGTCGAGACATCCTGATACATCAATTTCGCCCTGCCTTTTAAATCATCTTTTATTAATTTTGTTCTATTTAAGAAACCAAACATAGGATAGGAATTCTCCTTCTAGAATTTTAGTAATATTTATTAGCTCCTTCAAACACTAATTTATCTGTATCCTACTTCGCTTTAAGTATATAAAAATCCTTTTTTTACACGTCAACTCAATAAGTCTGACCAATTTACAGTTTAGTCTATTGTCGTATTATTAAATTTTATTCTTCTTTCATCAAAGGTCTTTTCATCTTCGGTACCGAAGCCATAGCCATCATAAATAATTGACCTGACAGGTACATGTGGGGTTAAAACAATTTTCCATTCTCCATCCTCTAAAACCATTACAATAAAAAAGTAATTTACTCCGTTAATAAAAAAACTGTTCTGTATATGCACAATATAATTTACTCCGACATAAAACACTCTTGGATTAGTAAATTTCTCGATATAGCGGCTAGGTAAAAATTGCTTGCCATATTCATAAGGAAGTTCTCTCCACCTAACAAGTTCTGCTTCTTCTATATTCAACAAACCATGTTTGTATTTCTGATTTTCTTTTTCGGCTATGAAGTCTAATAATTCTAGCTGTTGTTCTTCTACCCACCAAGATGAAGCGTTTTCCCACTGGCTTTCATTCAAATCAGCAATATAATTTTTGATAACTTTTTCTGGAGATACTGTTTCTTCCCCTTTAACAGAATTGCTAAATATGCAGCAAAAAAGCAAAGTAAAGACAATGATTGGTTTATTCATGAATGATCGCCTGCCTGGATAATTTTATTCTTAGATTATCCATTTTTCTTCTCAAACATATCTAATGCATACCTTTACTAAAAAAACAAAAAGTAGTGTGATCTTCTTCTAGAGATCCACTACTTCTATTTTTAAGGTCTTTGCTTAAACAAAACCTCATCTTTATACCTTTTCCAAATAGCCACATACTTCTTTGCTCTCCTTCAAAAAATTGTTTGGCAGTATGCATAAATCAATCACGTAGTTTCACACTGTTTTCTGGTCTTTATTCAATAAACGGCACCATTAGTAAGGAACTTTCTAAATGAAATTAATATTCTATCATTCGTTTTATCGCATCAATTACAACGAATGGTTCATCGTTCTGAATATAGTGAGCACTATTTTCTGCAATAACAAGTTCGCTTTTTCCGGAAATATCAAGAATTTCTTTTTGCATCTCATTCCATAATTCCTGAGATTCCTTAGAGTAATGAGCCTTTTTCCCTGCTGATAATACAATCATGGGAATATTATCTAAATACCTTTGCTCTTTTTTTAGTTGGCTCAGACTTGCCATAAATTCTTCATATGTGCCTTCATAAATAAATTGTTTATTGTATGCTTCCTGAAATTCCTTAGACATTGTTGGAAGAAATCTTTCTTTATAATCTACTGGTGTAGAATCCACTAAAACTACTCCTGCAATGTCATTAGGAAACTGCGTCGCAAATAATCGTACGTTTACACCGCCAAAAGAATGACCTACTAAAATATAGGGAGGATTTAATTTAAGTTTTGTCAGAACCGCCTTTAACTCTTTTACCATTTCCAGACTCGTACGAGAATTGGGACTTTTTTCGCTCCGTCCTAATCCAGCCCTATCATATACAAAAACATTTGCAAATTTCATAACTTCATAAATTATGTTATCCCAAGCCTTTGAATAGTCACCATAACCAGAATCCATCACAACAGTTGGCTTCTCTTGTTTTTTTTCATAAAGTTTTGTGAATATTTTAAAGCCATCAATTTCAACGAATGACTCCTCTAATGCTATCTTGTTTGCTCTCATCCTAATCCCCCTTATTGAACTACTAATTTTTCCCTTTAAATCAGCATTATACATCCATTGATAGTTGAAGAACAAATCCATAAATATTTTAACATATTATTCCTTTTTCCCGAAAATAAATATATATGAAACTATTTTAAACAAACCCCTTTTTTAATTCGGATAATTAAACTTATGATAAAAAAAGAGGAATTTTATATTTAATAGAAAATTCCTCAACTACAGGACTAAATCTCCATATCAGATTCGATTTCAAATACAATTTCACCGTTAGCAACTACTTTATCTAAATACCTAAGTCACCACTCATTAAAACTACTACCTGCTACGCATTACCTTTTCTCATCGAACCACTAATTAAATCCTTGCCCTTCCAATGTGCCGCTCCCATCGCTGCCAAGAGCAGGATACCTGTTACAACAAAGACAATTTGCACCGGAAAAATTCCGCCAATGACACCGCCGATCATTGGACCAATCATTCCGCCGATTTGGTTGGCTGTTTGACTTAACCCGAATGCTCGTCCGCGGAAGTCCTCCGCTGTTGATTTCACAACGAGTCCATTTAATGCCGGATAGACGGCGCAGAAAAAGACGCCGAACACAAAGCGGATAATCGAAAATCCGATAATTTCACTAAAGAGAATTTGTGCCAGCGTGCCAAGGCCGCCGCCAAGAAGCCCGATAACCAGAACCCGATGAAATCCTACCTTATCGGCCCATTTTCCCCAGACTGGAGCAAATAAGGCACTTGCGATTCCCGGAAGAGAAAAGACAATACCAGCCAACAGTGAGGCCTTATCAACTGAGCCGCCCAATTTTACTATATACAGGGGAAGGACCGGTTCGATTGTCATGATTGATCCTGCAGTGATAATCGTTAAGATAAGCACCAGCATCAATGGTCGATTGCCCCACGCTTCTTTTATATCATTTTTAACAGAGCCACGCTTTTTGCTTGGGGTGAAGTTCTCCTCCGTTACCCAAAAAATGACCAAAATAGTCGAAATCAACGTGAAAATTCCTGCGCTGCCAAAAGCCCAGCGGTTTCCCACCAAATGAGCAATTCCCCCGCCAAGAAGCGGTCCAAGAATCCCGCCCGATGCGGATGCGGTAGAAATCATCGACAGGGCGTATCCGATGCTTTTACCTGGCGTATTCGTTCCAATCAAGGCAATCGCCCCGGGAATAAATCCGGTTAAAAGCCCCTGTGCAATTCGTAAGACTAATAACTGATAGGGATTGGTCACAAATGCTGTTAATGTATAAATGATAAAAAGACAAACCCCCGCCCTGATAATCATTGGTTTTCTTCCATATTTATCGGCAACACTACCCCAGAACGGGGAAGCGATGGCACCTGCGAAAAAGGCAGCGCTAAATAACAATCCTGCCCACAGCTCCACATTTTCAGTGACACCGATTTGCGGCAAAAAGATGGGCAAAAAAGGGATGACCATTGAAAAGCTTGCCGATGTGAAAAAGACGCCAATCCACAGCACCCATAAATTACGTTTCCAGCCTTGCATGCTAATCGCTCTCCTATTTTTATCCCAAATAATAATTTCTCCCTCACTTTATCACAAAGGCAGAAGAAAAGAACGTTTAGAGTCCCGAAATAAATTTCAAAATCACTTTTTCGATCGCAAAATTTCTTTTTAAAAAATTGGACATTCCTAAACAATCAAGCAAAAATAGAAATATAGAAAACCTGTTCAAACAAAGCACAAATTGACAGGAATTCGGATTGGATAATTGTTAGGATTGAATCAAGGAGTGAGCGATATGGGATGGGTAGAATCGTTACAGCGGGCAATTGACTATATGGAAGAACATTTACTAGAACCTTTATCGATGGAAAGGATTGCAAAACAGGCGAATGTCTCGATATTCCACTTCCAACGTACCTTTTCAATATTAACCGATATAACAGTGGCTGATTATATTCGCCGGAGACGATTAACTCTTGCTGCCCAAGAACTATCGAATACCAGCAGCAAAGTTATTGATGTCGCCCTGAAATATGGCTATGACACTCCTGAGGCTTTTACCAAAGCCTTTCGCAGGCAGCACGGGATTACACCAAGTCTAGCAAGAAATTATACTGGAAAGCTGAAATCGTATAACCGCCTGATGATTCAGGTGAGTCTGAAAGGAGCCGATCCGATGAATTACAAAATTATTGAAAGAGACAGTTTTCAAGTAGTTGGCGTCAAACGGGAGTTTTCGTGTGTAAATGGAGAAAATTTAATCGGGATTCCAAAAATGTGGGATGATGTTCATGCAGACGGAACAAACGACCGATTAGTGAAGTTGAATAAGGGAGAAATTAATGGGATAGTTGGCGTTTGTGTGGATAAAAGCAGTTACCAATCAGAGCCTCTCATTGATTACTGGATCGCTGTAGAATATAACGGGGAGACACCGGATGGATTCATGCAGCTGGAAATTCCCGCATCAAAGTGGGTAGTATTCGAAGTTCACGGAGCTATGCCAGATGCAATCCAGAAGGTCTGGAAGCAAATTTCCTCAGAATGGTTTCCATCAAATCAGTATACGCCAGCAGGCACCCCGGAATTAGAAGTCTATTTCGATGGAGATCCGTGGAGCCCTGATTACTACTCCGAAATTTGGATACCGTTGAAGAGAGACTGAGCAAAAATATAGCGATGCTTGATTTGTATCAAGCATCGCTATATTTTTGGAATTATTTCCTAATCCTCACTTCGAGAAAATTGTTGTTTTCTTAGATTATCCGATAGAATGTGCAAATTCGCCGATTGAAATGCTAATATTCGCCCATAGGATTCAAAAATTCGCCCATAGACTGGTTGGGTCGTTAATTTATTCATGGAAATCAATGAATAGTGGCCTAGTTTTACACTAAAATTGTATCTTTTATGAGTTTGACCTTAATTTTAACAACACCATTTACTAAAACAGTCATTTCTTAATAAACTCTCATTAAATTCAAGGCAGCAGAGCCGATTCGCTCTCTGTTGTCAGGTAATGTTCACGCTTCTGAATCTTTGACTTTCACCACTTTTTGAATAAACGGATACAAAAAGTAACCCATCCAGACCCCGAGCAAATTTAAGATAAGATCATCGATATCAGCAGTGCCGCGCCTTGTAAGATGCTGTGTCGTTTCAATCAGGAGTATGGCAACAACTGGTACGAACCATAACTGACGCTTCGATGGTTTTTTATAAAGCATTAATGTCGCCACACCAAATGGAGCGAAAAGAAAAATATTTGCTGCTAAATTATAAAAAGCGACAAGGAAATTCACGTTTCCAGTTAGGAAACCGATAATAGTCTTAAATGGGATGAAATTAATTTGACTATATTCTTGGTTTGCCGGGCGGAAGAATAGGAGGACAAATAAGCCTAAACTATAAATCCCGATGACACTTTTTAATATAGTTTTAGAGATTTGGAGGGTTTCTCTCCGCACACTATAAACTACGAACAATACAAGTATTGTCAAACACATCCACACCACTAGCAAAACAACTGGGTGCAGATAGGATAAAAGCCGCAGCCAGATCGGCAATAATATAACAAACAGAAGCTGGGAAATGCCTATCGATAACCAAAGTGAGTTGGTTTTCATTCTAATTAACATTCATAAGTCCTTTTTCCAAATAGGCTTAAGAATTCGGATAGGTTGCTTGCAAAAACTGAACGGATTGTGTAATTAGTGATTGTAGTACTGATATATCAATGTCTGCGACCTTATTGATATACACACATCCTTTTCCTGTTGTATGCTTTCCAAACTCCTTAAGTAAGTCCTCACGTTTTGGTTCACCCGGTGCAAAATACAAACTAATTTTTGCCTTGCGCGGTGAAAAGCCGACTAACGGGGCATCGCCTTCATGTCCAGTATCATATTTATAATGATAAGATCCAAATCCGATAATACTTGGCCCCCACATCTTTGCTTCAAATCCTGTCGTCTCAGAAAAAATATCTACAAGTTTATAGGCATCCTCACGTTTTTTCGGGTTCTCGACACTCTCAATAAACTCGACAACACTATGATCCGTTTCTTTTGTTTTTTGCTGATAGCTCATTAAAATCTCTCCTATTCTTTGAAAAAATTAACTCCATGATAGCTTCATTATATCCCCTATTTAATGAAATATTCTTCATTTAAAGGGTAAGTCCAACTGCAGTTGGACACCGGTTTATTATTCAATACTCCTAAAATCTTGTTTTTCCTGCTAAATTGCAGGAATTACATATTAAATAATAGAATATTTTGTGGTGAGGAGGGGTCAAATTGAAGAAAGAGGATATCATTAATGAAAAGTTAGCTTTTATTGACCGGGTGCATTCTCTAAAAGCTTTGTCGGACGATTTATGGTTCCTGCCATTGCGAGAAGGTTCATGGGGAATTGCCGACGTGATTTCACATTTTATTGCATGGGATCAATTTATGATTGATAATAGGATTTCGTATCTATTAAAAAACGAGCCATTCCCGCAAATGGCCATCGATGTAGAAGAAATAAACAGGTCTGCATCAAGATATGCCAGATCAGGAATAACGAAGGATCAGCTGATAGATGAGTTCATATCTATTAGGAAACAATTATTATCCCTCTTGCGTGCATTGGATGCGGAACGATTTGCTAGACCGCTCCCTGGCAGGGAGAATATTATTCTAGGTAATTACTTTATTGGAATGATAGAGCATGATCAAAAACATATGGTGCAAATTGAATCATTCATTAACCAAAATCAAAATGCATAAAA
The DNA here is from genome assembly GCF_042885335.1 of Neobacillus sp. NPDC058068. Lineage (NCBI taxonomy): Bacteria > Bacillati > Bacillota > Bacilli > Caryophanales > Bacillaceae > Neobacillus > Neobacillus sp. NPDC058068. Next base: position 70,384 of record NZ_JBHVSI010000011.1, read on the forward strand.
ATTATTACCGTTAGAATTCACCAAAAAATGGTTTGGAACCTTCAAGCCATTTTTCTTTTTTAGTATGAATTACATTCTCCCCTGTTTTATCCATTTCCAAATTCTAAAACTGCCAAAAATGGATATCAAAAAAGAGCAATCCACGTTAATCACTTATATATTGCCAGAATGGAAAGAAAAATACATATAACTGCTGAAGTAAATAAGATGACAGAAACAACAAGATTTCTTCTAAATTTAATAGCATATGCACAAAAAAAGATTGCCGCAGCTAATTTGGAGCAGCTTTGAAAATAAGCATTATTCGAAAAAAATGAACTGCTAAAAATAATTGAAATAAGCAAAGTTGTCGAAATTAGTATTTTGAACCACAAAGGCTCTATTAGGAATAGTTTAATTATAAATTTTATCCTCTGCATAACGGTATGACTCCTTCCAATACACTCTAATTTCTACTTAAGCATATGATGTGTTCTTGAAAAGTAATACTTACCTTTTGCAATGGTGTTAACATATGTATTAGCAGCGTGCTAATAGTTATTATATTAAGGTTATTAAGTGAAGTTATAAAGGATAGTAATGATTTACTATCTCTATAAGACGTTCAGATTTTTCTGCTGAAACATTTTCAGACAATCTTGCCCCGGCTATTATGGGAGCCCATTGGAAAATCTCGTCTTTTGACAAATCGCTTTTCGCACAATAAAGATGCAAATACAAATCCGCTATTTCCATTGAAACCTGTGAATACAAAAGATATGTGCGATATACGTCAGAACGAATATCCCCCGCACTGGCATCAACCCAATCAATAATTGTCACTTTATTATCTGTCATGATCAAGTTAAACAAATGATAATCTCCATGACAGAGCCTTTTCTCAAATGTCATTGAATCCAATTTTTCTATTAAAGCAGACTTATGCCTTTTATCAAGATTATCGGCTGATTCAATTTGTCGGCTTAATTTTTCAGACATCGGTTCAAGTGAATCAGCGGCAATCATATGGATTTTTTGTTGTATATCAACAGAAATATTCATGTAATATTCTGCTTGATCCATGTTTTCGGATAGGATATCTCCTATTGTTCGACCCTTAATATATTCCATTATAATAGCTTGTTTCCCGTCTATTTTCGTAACATCTAATATTTTCGGGACAGAAAGTCCACACGAATACGCATATTTTTGCTTATTTGCTTCATATGAAGATTCCGTCGTAAAATAATCATTATATATTTTGACAATCCTGTTTTCGTAAAGATATATTTTGGCTGTATTTCCACTTGCTATTGGAGTGCCTAAATTCATTTGTTATCCCTCTTTCCAATATTTTCTCTGTTTTTACAAGAAACAATTGTCGTGGGTCGGCAATCGCTACCAGTTTGTTAATGAAGAAAGTATCTCATAAATTTCATTTCAAATCCCACTTTTCTGTTCAGAAAATCCATCCTATTATTTACATATTACTACATTCTTGTTGAAAAGGACGAGAATTAAATCGGAATAATGCGTTAATAATGTTCTTTATCTAATTATATAAATTTACATGTTACATAATACCATGATATAATAATATTAAGTAACATGGATTGAGGGGCGTTTATTAATGGAATATGTTGAAGCGTTAAGAGACATCAAGCAAATCAATGCAATAAAGAAGTATTTAAAAAAGCATTCTGAGCGTGACTTTGTTCTCTTTGTCTTTGGAATTAATACTGGGTTAAAAATTACCGAAATGCTGGATATCAAGGTTGAGGATGTGTTAGACAAAGAAAACTGTGTTAAAAAGTTCTATTTGTTGGCACATAAAGAAACGGTGAAGGAAGTCTACCTTAACCAAAAAGTAAAACAGGCTATTGCCCATTTTGTTCATACTCATCATTTATCAGGTGAAGATTTTTTGTTTAAGTCCAGTAAAACCGACAAACCGATTACCCGCCAACAAGCTTATCGTATAATCCATCAGGCAGCAGAAGCAATTGGCATCGGAGGAAAAATCGGCACCAACTCACTAAGGAAAACCTTTGGATTTCATGCTTATAAACGTGGAATAGCCATTTCACTATTGCAAAAGCATTTCAATCATTCAACCCCTTCCGAAACACTCAAATATCTGGGAATATCCAAAGATGAAAAAATAAGAACTGAAATCGATGTGAACCTTTAAAGCTCAAATTCTTAATCCATGATCAAACCATATAGGAGGAATAGATAATGAATATTCGCGAAATCGAACTTCCAGGTATCGGGAAAAAGTATGAAATCATCACCAAGAGCAAGGACAAAATAGTGGTTATTATTCATGATGACGGCAGAAGAGACATTTATTATTTTGATCAAGAGGATTACGAGGAAGCCATTTCCAGCACAACGTTTGATGATACGGAAGCAAGGCAGATTGCTGCGATTATTGGCGGAATGACTTACGCGCCAAAGGCATTAGAAACGATTGAGATGGCATTTGATGATTTGGTAATTGAATGGTCTAAGGTGGAACCTGGAGCATTAGCGGTTAATCAAACCATCGGAAATTTAAATATCCGTCAATCCTATGACGTAAATATCGTCGCGCTAATCAAGCGCAATCAGAAAAAAATTCATACCCCTGGTCCTGAAACCCTTTTAGAAATAGGAGATACAGTCATCGTGTCTGGACAGCGCAATCAAGTAAAAACGATTGTAAAAGAAATTCTTTCAAGAAGGGACGGGTGATACTATGACAAATCACTTAGTTTTCGAGGTAGGTACAGCGTTAATTTTAGTGGCCGTAGCAGCATTGTTAGCAGGCAGGTTAAAATTCTCCATCATTCCATTTCTGATTCTTTTAGGGATGGTAGTTGGTCCCCATGCACCGCATTTTGGAATAATCGATCTTAGATTCATAGAAAGCTCAGAAATAATTGAATTTTTCGGGCGCATTGGGGTTTTGTTTTTATTATTTTACCTTGGGCTGGAATTCTCTGTAGGAAAATTAATTCGTTCAGGGCGGTCTATTGTAGTTGGTGGAACTATTTATGTAGCACTTAATTTCATTTTAGGATTCATTTATGGATTGTCTGTAGGCTTCCCTATTATGGAAACGTTCATTATTGCAGGTCTCCTTAGTGTCTCCTCTTCAGCCATCGTCGCTAAGGTTTTAGTTGATTTAAAAAGAACAGCGAATTCAGAAACAGAATTAATCTTAGGTATAATTTTATTTGATGATATTTTCCTAGCTATATTCCTCTCTATTATGTCAGGTCTTTTACTCGGTGGGTCAACGACGATTTTAGGCACGATCACTTCAGTTCTAATTTCACTTGGTTATATGATTCTATTTTTCGTTATCGCCCGCAAAGGGGCTCCAATTCTTAATAAACTATTAAACATTAAGTCTAATGAGATTTTCATCCTCGTTATCTTTGCTTCACTATTTTTTGTCGCCGGTTTTTCAGAAAAACTCCATGTTGCTGAAGCCATTGGTGCACTATTACTGGGGTTAGTCTTTTCTGAAACAGAACATCGCGAACGTATCGAAAAGTTAGTTATCCCGTTTAGAGATTTCTTTGGGGCACTATTTTTCTTCAGCTTCGGTTTAAGTATTGATCCATTTAGCTTAGGTGGTGCCATCTGGCTAGCTTTAGGTGCTGTAATCCTAACAATCATTAGCAACTTTGTAGCGGGAATGATTTCCGGAAGAAAAGCTGGTTTGTCTTATAAGGCCTCTTCAAATATCGGATTAACAATCGTTTCTCGGGGTGAATTTTCGATCATTGTTGCTAATTTAGGACTTGCTGGAGGCTTGATGCCTATCCTAAAACCATTTACCGCGGTTTATGTTCTAATCTTGGCTATTCTTGGTCCTTTATTAACGAAAGAGTCTAAAAATATATATCAATTATTAAATAGAATTTTCCAATGGGAAAATAAGATAAAAACTAAACGGCAATCTACATCTATCCCTAAAAAACATACGGAAGAAAACAATAGCCCTGGAGCGTAAATAAGAAAAAAGCTAACGAAGCGGGATTATACCTTCCCACTTTGTTAGCTTTATTCACTATAGAACTCCCTTAAGAAAGGAGGAATTTAATTATGAGCATCGGCATTGTCATTGTTTTATTAACGTATGTTACAATCTTAGTCTTATCATATGCAATCCTTGTTTTCACTCAGGAAAATGATGATAAAGGAAGTATGATTATTAACAAAGCCTATCAATATTATTATTCCATACTCCTTTTTAGCATACTTGTCGTTCTTGCCCTCATAATACTCCCGCACATCACTCTTGATTCTCAAACCACCAGTTATCTATTCATAGCCAGTAAGTTTATTTCCGTACTTACACTTGGCGGCAGTATTTATGTATTAAGCAAAAAGAAATGGAAAAATTAATTCTTGTGATAAAGAATATTTGGTCTCGTAATCTGGAATTGGATTGTTAAGCGACCGTTTCATTGATTCCAAAAAGGGATTCGGTCGCTTAGAAGTTCCATATGCAATCGCAACTCCTATTTATTGAAAAGAACTCTCCGTATTAAAGTCGAGGGCACTGAAAAAGTCTCTTAAATTTAGATTGTGTGAATAAATAGTCTGTTGATTTCCACTCCAGGCGGCTTCGCTTTCCGCGGGCGTGCCGGTGAGCCTCCTCGGCGCTAGCGCCTGCGGGGTCTCACCTGCCCCGTACTCCCGCAGGAGTCTTCGCCGCCTTCCGTTACAATCAACAGAGTTCTTTTAATCAGATAGATACCCTAATGAACAAAAAGACGCCTAAAAATTCACTTTTGGAATTTTAGAGTCGTCTTTTTTTATACTCTATTCAGCACTATTGAAAAAATCCGGACGTTTTTTTAAATATTCGATATTTTTTGTTTGGTACATATTATCCTTGAATTGATAGGTAATAAGAATTCCGCCTTCTGTTGGTGGAGAAATGTGGCCGCTTATAAAAACTACTAGTTCGTTTTTATATACAGAGAAATCAATCTGCTCATGTTTCAAGTAGTCATGAGTAGTGTCATTTGTTTTCTTTTTACCTATCGTTATCTCCACTTGGTCATTAGATACTTTTTTCGTTTTTACATTCTTATTGATGATTGCCACTGGATTATCAATTAACTTTTCCTCAAATATTTCTCCAATGTTTGTCATCGTTTTTTGTAGGACATGTGCTTCCGTAATCATGATTCCTGTACCATGATCAGTTGTTAATACGATGACCAACTCTTCTTTTCCGTCCTCGTTAATATCTTCGAAAAATAATCTTGGACCAAATGCAGGAGCAGCAGTACTTCTCCAATAAGGGAACCATCTAATTCCTCCATCCATCTCCAACCTGAATTTTTCTAAGTCCCCTTCTCTTTTTGTCGCGTAAAGGGTCGCTTTTGCTTTCTTTAGCGTGGCCACAACTTCGGATTGAGGTTCTGCTATATTCGAAATATGAAGCGTCTTGTTCTTCATATCATATTCGACATCCAATTTCAGTTCGCTGCTTATCGATTCAATAGAAACGAAGGGCAAACCACCTATAAACTGTACAATGGAAGGAGTACCGAAAACTGGCTGACCATTCACAAACACCTTAAAAGGAGTAATAGCAGATGCGACTGGAACAATCGTTATTACTAGCGCAACGAATACGGATAAGAACCATTTTACTTTCATCTAATCAACAGCCTTTTTGAATAAATATATTTTGTATATTTCCCCCAAAGTAGCCCTTTATTAGAAAAAATTCGCTCTTATTGAATCTTTACCTTTATTTATCTAATTAGTTTAGTTACTTACAACAGTACTTCAACAAGGTTTTTATTCAATTTCCTTTGAATATTTTTCAGGAAGCAATTCCAAAACATTGCATTTTACAATTTCACCTTTATACGGAATAATGACCTCGATATCTTCACCGTAATCACTTATTAATTCACGACACATACCACAAGGAGCAACTATCCAACACTTATCTATATTTTCGTGAGGGTGTGGATGAGCAACCGCTACTATCGTATCAAATTCATGATCACCTTCTGAAACAGACTTCCCAATTGCCATAGCCTCTCCACAAACGGTTATTCTCCCAACATTAGCTTCAAGATGCACTGCTGAATAAATATTCCCTGATTTTGTGGATACTGCTGCTCCAATATGATGCCGTCCATATTTATAGTTTTTTTCAATTACCTTTTCAGCTTCTTTTATTAACTCATAATCTTTACTATCCAAAGCTTTTACTTTCAACATTTAAATCCCCCATTTTAAAATATTTTTGTTGCATCAGCAGGTAAATTTCTTACATGTTTAAGATATTCCGTCATATTTTTATCGTCATCCATTTGATATGTAAACAATAAATTATCTGCAACATCTTTTGCCAAACTTCTAAACAATTCACAAGTGGCAAATATAGAACTCCAAAAATTCTCATAGTTATGGTCGGAATAAGTGTTTTCATACATCTCCCAATATGATTCAGGAAGGTACTTTTTGAAATACTTTCCCATTTTTCCCGTTGAAACTTGGAAGTCGTGGTTTATCCCAACCCACCAAGAAACCATCTCATCTAATCTAGCCCTTATAACATATTCAAACATTTGCTTTGCGTATGGTAATTCATCACGCCAAATTCCTTTGGCGACGTTTTGCAGACACCACCAAAAATCATTACAACAACTAAAAAACATAGGTTCCGATGGCTTTTTTACTTGGTAATCAATATCTGTAGCAGCGGGAATGAGTGGCAGAATATTGTCCTTATCTAATAATGGTACCGTCAGTTTATCATTGCCATATTCAGCAATCATTGTATCTTTGGTTTCAATATGAAGGTCGATACGATTTCCATCTGTAAAGAGCATTAAATAGCCATACGACCTATCAAAATCCATTTCGTCTCCAACCAATTTATCATTCTTATCAGGCTCTTGGATCATAAGTAAATCTCCAAAACTCTTAATCCATTTCTCATCTTTTATGAAGGATGCCGTTTCTGTCACGACATAAACGATATCAAAGTCCTGAAAAATATCCTTTGGCGCATTAGGATTCGTTCTCGAACCGTTCATATAAACAGCTCGAATTCTTTCGTCTTTTTGAGCAATCCCTAAAATCAAATCATACATTTCTTTTTCGGACCTCATAGCTATTCACCTCATTAGAGAGTTTCTGTCTTTTGTAATAATAAAAATTTTAACTTTTCAAAAAGTTCTTTTTCAACTAAACTTAAAACAAACTATCTAGTGTTTTGGATGCTGTCGCCATACTATTCTATGGTCCCGTCAGTTTATTCCCGGAGCTGGAATCTTGTACATGAAAGGTGGATTTCAATGAATAAAACCATACTTCTTTTTTCACTCATGATTTTTTCACTCTCAATTCTTGTTTCATGCAGTGTCACAAAAATAGTTGATCAGAACTATGAGATTGTAAGCCTGTACATTATAAAGAATGATAAAGCAGAAAAAGTTGCGGAACTAAAAGATAAAAAGAAAATACAAGAATTAACCACCTTGATAAATAGTAGTAAAAAGGAAGATGCAGATAGTGTGGTTTTTGAAAAAGGTCCTGACGGCATTCTTGTTTTCGAAAAAAAGGATAAGAAACTTGAATTACAAGTATTTACAGATGCGGGTAATCTTTTGACAAAAGAATACTATGTCAACTCTGGCATTGATATGAAAAAATACTTTGGTTACTAATATCTTTATGTCAATGGTTATATGCTAATGGTTTTTTTATAGTTTATTGCCTTTTTTTCGAGGTATATTAATTTGTGTTTCTAGCTTTTTGAGTACCTTCTTTCCCTAATCCAATTCCTTTGAATTTTTATGCTTATCAGTCTTATAACTAACTCTTTTGATTCTGTTCTGAAATTTTTTAGGATAGGTGGCTATGTTGCCCGAAAGGAATAATCCAATTAATACAAATATTGTTGCTATTATATCAAACATTTTAATAGATTCATTTAAAAAAATAGCAGCTAATACGTATCCAAAAATAGGAGTCATAAATAACCAATTGTTAGCCTTTACCGTATCCTGTTTTAATAGATAAAACCAGAGCAACATAGTGCCGATGGAAATAATAAACACCAACCAGATTAAAGAGCCAAGTAAATAATAATCCAATTTTAAAAAATAATTATCTTTTTCGAGAATATAGGTGATAGGGATTAACACTACTCCGCCAATAGATACTTGCCAAGTATTAATAACAACACTAGGTAGATTTAAATTAATTTTTTTAAAATAAACACTTCCAACCGCCATTGATACCATTCCTAGTCCTAAAATAAGCAATCCATTTATTTTCACCCCACTGCTTGTGATAGATGGCCATGTGGCGATGAATAGTCCAATAGCTGCAACAATCATTCCTATCCATTCTTGTATAGAAACTTTTCGTTTTAACCATATATAGGACAGGAAAGCAACTAAAAAGGGATTTGTTGTAACAAATAAATTAAATAAGCCTGCCGATACATAACTTAACGCCCAAAAGGTTGCTCCTAAATAAATGGTTGTATTCAATAACCCTAAAACAATTAGTGAACGCCATTCGTGTGACTGAGGCCAAGGATATTTTTTATTGAACAAATAAACATAAAGAAATAGCAAGCCTCCAGCAATCAGAAAGCGAGTGGTAGCTAGTATCAAAGGGGTGGTAGAGTACAAGCCAAATTTTGTGGCAATCGCCGCAGATGACCATAAAAGTGTAAAAAATAAGCCCAATAACGTTTTCATATTTTTCTCCTTTAACTGTTAATAAAAAAATAACTGTGACTAAACATAATCACAGTTATCAAGGGCACTGGACCTTAACCAAGTTGGTCCATAATTTAATTTTACATTTCATTGGTATTAAATTTTTGACTAAAAATCAGAACCTTTTAACCAAATGTCATTTATTTTAACCTTTATTTTTCTAAAAGCCTGTATTTTTTCGAAATTGGCTAGGTGTAATTCCCTCATATTTCTGGAACAAACGTGTTAACGAGGATTGATGGTCTAATCCGACTTGGATCGCAATGTGTAAAATGGGTAAATCTGTATTACGGAGCAATTCTTTTGCTTTATTTAATCGTACTTCTTGTATATATGATGAAGGGGATTTTCCAGTTTCTTTTAGAAACCAATCCGAATAATAGGAACGATTATAATGTTCAAGCGATGCTAATTTATGTACCGTAATTTTCTCATTATAATGTTCATGGATATAACTGATTGATTTAGGTTGTTGGTCTTGAAGTAAATAATATGAAATATATGGGTATAGTTCCTTAAGCGCAGATTGATTTAAAGGTTTTTGGTCGATTTCATTTAGGATAAGATATCGAATGCCTTTCCATTGATTATTTAATTTCCATGAATATCCCCTATTCTGCAACTCATTTCTGGTAAGCATAAAATGTGGGATATCTAAAATTAAAAACTCATTACGGACAACCGAATGAAAAGTATGAATACACTGGGGAGGAAGAAAAAATAATGTTTCATGATCTAGCCGAAGTTCCTGTACCCCTTCTTTTATAGAAAGTTGTCCTTGGAGAGGAAAAATTAATTGAGCATAACAATGAGAATGAGTTTCTTGAGTTGTATTATAAGTTCTTCGTTCTGCCATAAAATCTTTAAGCTCTTCCAATCTACAATCCTCCTACGCTGAAAATTCTAACACCATTCGGATCAACAATATTCGATGATAAGAACCCTTTTAATAAAACTTCTTTTATAGTACCAAATGTTTGAAAATTTAATGAAAATTCGATTTTATATTCATCATACCTTATTTAAGGGACCACTAGGTCAGTCCCTCGCCGCTTTAAATCAACGAGGAACTCTGACCAAAATATTCATTTTTTCCTGCCTATATAAAGCAAGTGAGTGGATATTCCCAAAGTATAAGGGTCTGCCGCTCTTTCTTTTAGTAATCTTATAATTTTTTTGACCTCTTGTTCACCCTTGTCACTCCAGTAACTCCAACTATCATTGTTTAAAATAGCTCCTATATTTGAACCTATTAATTCCAACGTTTCAAATCCTTGTGCTTCCATAAAAGGATTAATGTCTTCAATATTAAAATAGTAAACACCAGTAAATCGTCCTTCGTCCGCGTGATTAAAGCAACCTGATTGCGAGAATTGCAAAACGGTATCCATATTATCGTTTGGCTTCCAATGCTCTGGTGATAAGAGTGATGTAAGTATGTGTCTAATTCTTGGCATAAAGGCGACAAAAACAAGTCCGTTCTTCTTTGTTACTCTATTTAATTCTTGAACTGCCTGTATACGGCCTTGTTCTTCCTGTAAATGATACATGGGTCCCAGCATTAATGATGCATCGAACTGTTCATCTTTAATCATATTAAGTTCTCTAGCATCAGCAGCATAAAAGCCATTAAATTGTCCTTCTAATTGAAGCTCGTTCGCCTTACCTTCTGCAATTTCAACTAATTTAGGCGTTAAATCGGTTAGTGTTACTCTATACCCTTCTTTAGCAAGCTCCATTGAGTATTTTCCCGGTCCAGCTCCATTATCCAGAACGTTTCCGGTTTTTGGCAGATATTTTTTAATATAGTGCCAATTCACTTGAAACTCTATCGGTTCACGGTCAAGCCTTCCCCACTCATCAAATTGACTGTAATAGTTAATGATTTCACACATAATTTTCTCCTGTATTTTATGTATTTACTCCATTTAATTCGATAAACCAAACTTTAAATCCTTCTTACGCTTCTGCTCTGATAATGGAAGGTTGTAGCAGCAACCCCGTAATAACGTTAGTGAGATGTCCGATGACCAACAGGTGTAATTGAGAGTGCGAAATCGTTGATTTATCGAAATTGTATAGAATCCTGAATATACGACTAAAACGAAAAACGCTAATATTTTTGCGCCAAGGGATTCGCGTTTTTCGTACATCCTAAAATGTGCGATTATTGTTAACTAGCTTTGTATGGATTATATAAACAGGAATAATCTTTATCTGATACGAATCTATTGTAAAGTAAGCAATAATAAATTCAATCTAACCTTGTATACAGAGGAGCGAAACTATATATGTCAAACATCTTAAAAAGTGCATACCCATTAGATACATTCACTCAATCAACACTTACATCACAAGATGGTACAGTCATTAGTTATCAAAGTATCGGTGAAGGACCCAGTCTTATTCTAATCCATGGTGCATTAAATGATTCGAGGGACCTTAGCAAGCTTGCCCAAGAACTATCGGATTCATTTACAGTCCACATCATTGATCGAAGAGGACGAGGGATGAGTGGACCTCAGGGAAGTGAGTATTCTATTAACAAAGAATGCGAAGATATTCAAGCGCTACAAAAAGTAACAGGTGCAATTTATGTATTTGGACACAGCTATGGTGGACTCGTAGCTTTAGAAACTGCACGTACATTTCAATCTTTTACCAAAATAGCTCTCTATGAACCTGGAGTTTCTATAGATTCAATACCAACAGATTGGGACTGGATATTAAAATATGAAAAGGCCATGAACCAAAAAGATTTTAGAGAAGCATTTACTAGTTTTGTAAAGGGTGCAGGCCATAGTCCTTTAACAAGAATGCCAAACTGGTACGCAAAACTTATCTTACGTATGGTAATACGTGGAGATCATTGGATTAAAACAAAAGAATTATTACCAGCAAATTTATGTGAGCATAGGGAAGTAAAACGCTTAGAAGGAACTTACAACAATTATCAAATCATTAATGCAAATATTTTATTAGTTTCTGGAGAAAAAAGTCCAGAAACAGTGCACCAAATGATTCGAATATTAGGTCGAACAATTCCAAAAACACAAACATTAATTCTCCCAAAATTACATCATCTTTCTCCTTGTAATGAACATAATCCAATTGAAGTTGCAAGACACATAAAGCGATATTTTCTTAGTTAAGAACTATATAATATTCAAAAAATTCGACATATTATAATTACTTCTTTATAACTACCGATAACACTTTATTATGTAACAAAAAGGTGAATTTAATATGCAGCAATGATACTAATTTTTATAAATTAAGATCTTCCACAATCGGGCGCTTTTCTTGAATAAGAAGGCGTCTTTTTGTATTGTACTGGATTCTGGAACAACAATTATTAGGGATTGTAGTTATATTAATGCGTAGAAGAGATTGTGAAGGATTACACTTAAACTATCGGGCAGGTTAGTTTAAGAGTGTTGTTTTTACTTGCCCTCAACAAACGGAACAGATTGTAAAGCACTGTGGATTTGAAATAAAGTCATCACATTTATAAAAAATGTTTGATGAAAAATCCAAAATCCAGTGTTGAAATGTAGGATTTTTGATTGTTCCACGAACGGGACAGATTAGTTCAAAAGGTACTAACGGAGAATTTTCAATACTTTGGAGAAACTAGTTAAAAACCCTTTCAAAAATTATCGTTTTTTGAAAGGATTTTAATTAAAGTTTGTAGATTTAGAGAGTGTAAATATATCCCAAATTATAAACTTACCCATACTAAAAGCATTACGAATGGAAGTTAAATAACACCAAAGACATCCCCAAGTAATATCTGCTTAGGCTCTTCAAATGTATAGGAAAGCTATATATAGCTTTAGCTTTTCACTTGTTTCCCTTTAAAAAACCAAACAACTACAGGAATAAGTAACAATGATAAAACGGCTCCAGAAATGGATAGTATTGTATAGCTAGAATGTGCGACAACCATTCCTGATAAGGCTCCACCTGCTGCTCCTGATAGTGCTACAAAGACATCGAATGTTCCTTGTGTTTTTGCACGTACAGATGGATGTGTTGAATCTATAATGAGAGCAGTTCCCGTAAGTAAACCAAAGTTCCAACCTACACCCAGTAATACTAGTGCTAGGATTAGCAATAATAATGAGTCTGCCGGTGCAAAAGCTGCCACCATTCCAGCGGCAAGGAGTGTAGAAGCTGAAGCAATAGCCATTGTAGTGCGACCAAACTTATCTACTAATAAACCAGTCAATGGTGAAGGAAGATACATCGCTGATATATGGAACCCTATAACTAATCCCACTTCGCTCAAACCATGACCGTGATGTCCCATGTGAACTGGTGTCATTGTCATAATAGCTGTCATGATCAGTTGAGCTAAAATCATTATTACAGCACCAACCATAATTCCTTTTTTGTTTATGGTTGGATTTTTTAGACTTCCTCCTGTCTGAACTTTATCGTCTTTTTTCTCAGCATTCGCAATTGCTGTAGATACAAACAACGGATCTGGACGAAGAAAAATTAAGAGAATTAATCCGGCAATAATAAAAGCTGCTCCTGACATGATAAACGGACCAGCTAAATTTGGAACACCAATTGATTCTGCAAATTCTCCCATTGGATTAACTAAGTTAGGACCTACTACAGCTCCTAAAGCAGTAGAAACCAATGCCATACTTGCAGCAGTCGCTCGTTGTTTCTCATTTGCAAGGTCTGTCCCTGCATACCGAGCTTGAAGATTAGAAGCCATACCTGCTCCATAAATAAGAAGGGCAACAAATAAAAGGGCAATGCTGTTGATTAAAGCCGCAGTTACAACACCTATTGCACCTAATCCACCTATAAGGAAACCACCTGCAAGTCCAGCTCTACGACCAAAACGTTGTGAGGATGCTCCTATAAGTAGGGCAGCTACGGCAGATCCGAAAGTAAAGAGGGCAATTGGAACCCCTGCTGCATTTTCTGAACCTAACATTTCTTGTGCAAGAAGCGCCCCAACTGTTATCCCAGCACCAAGTCCTGCTCCCCCAAAGATTTGTGAAAGAATCAAAATTCTTAATGTTTTTTTATAAAGCTGTTTATGTCTTTCTGGTGAATCAATATATTCTTGCAACCATATAGGCTGCCGTGTTGAAGTATTTGTATCTTTTGTTGTCATTGTCATTGTCATGAACTCTACCTCCTAACGAAATATCCTTGTAGCTTTTCATGTTTGTTTTGTCATCCTTGGAACATTTCATTTATATCGTCATTAGAAGAAGCTCATAATAAAATTTTCGATAATTATGAGCTTCTTCTATTTTCTTATTTATATATAAGAACGTGACACTATTTGTCGATTTTCATATTAAAATGTATAGGATTCACCATCTTCTGGTACTAAAATATTAATTGAGAATCCTTTTTCTTTACTAAAGTTTTTTAATTCTTCTCTAGATAGTGTCCAATGGTTAACAGCTTCCATATGAACAGAAATAACCTTAGCATTAGGAGCCGCCTTGTGTACTTCATAGATGTCTTTTTTCCCCATAATGAGAGAACCATATTCTATAAATTGATTATCTCCGCCATTGACGACAATAATATCTGGTTTATGGGTATCTAATTCTTCCTGTACACCTTCATACCAGACTGTATCACCAGCTACGTATAATATTTTTTCACTTGGATGTTTAAAGACAACGCCACATACTTCCCCCATAAGCTTTAATAATTCTTCTCCTCTTCCATGCTCGCCTCTTGTTTTAACTAATTGGATGCCTTCAAAGACAGTGTCCTTTGTTAATACCTCTACATTTTGGAACCCGGTATTTTGGACTTCCTTTGCATCTTCATTTTGAACGAACATTTTAATATTTTTTGGTAATAGTCTTTGCGCTGCCTCGTCAAAATGATCTAAATGTAAGTGAGTCACAATGACCGCATCAACTCCACTAATAATATCGTCAACAGAGGTTGGTAAACTCACAGAAGGATTGTTTTGATCTTGCCTAATCGTACCAGGGAAAGATGGGTACGTACCTTTCTCTGCTAACATAGGATCAATTAAAAACTTTTTATTTGCATATTCTACAACTATCGTTGCATTTCGAATTTGTGTAATCTTCATCTTTACAACTCCCTTTCTTTTATGTGTGTTTCCTAACAGTGTTAAGTGTATAATATGAGCATCATTCAAAGACACAGATAAAATAAAGTGTTTTAGGCGTTTGACTTTATTTTTGAAAGGAGTTGACATTTAGATGGATCAAACAGATAAGCGAATTATAGAGGAGTTATGTAGCAATAGCCGGATTACGATGAAAGAACTAGGGGAGAGAGTTCACTTAACAGGACCAGCAGCTGCAGCTAGAGTGGAGAAATTAGAGGACAATGGAGTTATTGAGGGGTATAGCATTAAAGTAAATCAAGCAAAATTAGGGTGCTTTACGTATGCCTTTATCAATATCTATATAGATGGTACACACCATCAACCTTATCTCTCATTTATTCAAACAAAGGAGGGGTATGTCATCAATAATTATAAAATCAGTGGAGATAGCTGTTATCTTTTGGAGTGCAGGTTTCCAAGTAATGAAGCTTTAAATCAATTTTTATTAGAGCTAAACAAGTATGCAAACTATAAATTATCGATCGTTATAAGTAAATAGAGCATGAATAAAAATGGATACTTGTGAATAATCGCATAAACTATAGGGGCTTGAATAGAACAACGAAGGTAGCTGCGGCACCTCTTTTTCTTATTCAAAAGTTAGTTTGTGAAGGACTGTACTTAAACTACCGGGTGCTTTAGTGAAAAAAAAGACTGTCTTTTTGACGGTCTTTTTTTGGTGAGATTAACACAAATACATTTTTGTAAAGTGCATGCTACCTATTTATAGAGTTATTTTTGCTCTCATCACGGTTTTTGGAAGCTGTTTTGTCATCGACTTCAGCCCCCTCTACGATCTGGTTACCAATAGCACCGCCTGAAACACCGCCTATTACAGTACCAATTAGTCCAAATGGAGCACCTATCATAGCACCCGCAACGGCGCCATTAAAAGTTCCTGCTGCTTCACCAAAGTCACTCGCATCTTGATTAGCATTACTACCAGCTTGATTGTTGCCACTTTCTTCTACATTTCCACCAAAGTTATTGCGTTCGTTACTCTGATTCATCTATTCACTTCCTTGTTTATTAATGGGGAATATGCTGATGATGAAAGCACACCATCCCAAACATATACTACCCAGCTGAAGTAGTTTTACTCACTATATGTTGGTTCAAGATATAGTTGTCTTATCGGCAGCCATTTTTTCTTGTTCAACTAAAGGGGGCGTTAGTTTAAAATTGTATTTTTTATTTCAAAAATAGATGCATGTCCGTTTCAGACCTATTCATTTATTCATATCCTAGTAATAGTAGGGAGGAGATGAATAGTTGTGTCTAATGATGCATTAATTTGTCAAGAGTTTGCTAGAATTATCGGCGGGCAAGAGGGATTTGCGGGTGGAAAATGCGTGGCAACCATAAATCGAAATGAAATAAAAGCAATGATTTTAGGAAAACGTTTCAGAGTAACCTCTTCTTTCTCGTTTGAATCAAGAGATAATCAGACTGGACGAGCATTGTGCCTAGGTAGGGTAGCACTGTTGCAAAAAGAAGTCGAGAATTTTGTTGCTTCAATTCTTAATCAAGGAATTATAGTTTCGTCCATACACAATGAGTGGCTTTTTGATGATCCAAAATTGATTTACGTTAATATCGAAGCTGTTGATGATCCATTAGATTTTGCAAGGAAGGTCAGAAGAGCGTTAAGAAGCTAACCCTCACAAGTATTGAAGATCGATGAATTGATTTGCAGCTCTTTTTTCTTATTGAGCTACCGAGGGCGTTCCTGCACTAAGCAGGAACGTTTTTTCACTAACGGGCAGGATAATGGAAGAAGGAGTTTTTATAGATATTGTGGAATTAAGTTTACATAGGGAAAATATGGTGGTTTTAAAATAAATGATAAAAGTACTTCTGTTAACGTAGTGGGCAATTCTTTATGATCACAACTGGAGTATAAAATTAAGATTAAATTTTGACAAGGTGGGGATTTATTATGAGCCGTAAAAACAACTGGATTGTAATTTTTATTTACAATTTTATGTTATTTTTTATCTTTAATTTTTCATTTAGAACTTTGAGGGAAATCGCTGTAACAGCAGAATCATTTCCAAATTCGAACTTTTTCATTATATTATTATCAACTATCATTGGAATTGGGTTATTAGGTCTTGGTGTTAGAAGATACATTTTTATTTCATCAAAAGATGAAAGAGAACGTCATAAACTTAAAAATATTTTTCTTTTAACAACCCCAATAACTTTTATTATTTATATGGGGTTGATAATCAATACCTGATAAAATAACAAGTGCTTTACTTAAAGTTCAGGATTCCATAATTAGCGTTTTTCTCCTCGTTTAGGCATTACTTCAATTATGAGGTAATGCCATTTTCATATTCAAGTAACGGATTTAGTTGAACAAGATTTATATTCCAAAACATAGTAAACGACTTTTTTATTATGTGGCTAATCTGTTTTTTTACGATTATTACAATGAGCAAACAACTTTTATTCTATAGGTTAATTCATGGGTGTTAATGTAGTTGGGTTTTACAGCTGATGTAGTAAAGGACTTTTTTATCAAACAACACATGTCATTGTTTTTCTATGTGTAAATTTTATTAAGAAAGGAGGGAGATCAGCCTTGCCAGATTGGTCGTATCATACCATTTTTAAACCGATTCTTCATGAACTGCCGCCCACCTTTAGTCGGGAGTTTATTCATCGCGGGATAAGCATGTTATCTTCTTCGGCAATAGGGGAAGCATGTATAGAGTTTCTTGGCCATATGGCACCTTCTAATAAACTGGAGAAATCATTATTCGGTGTTCAGTTTACCTCTCCTGTTGGACTAAGTGGTCAAATCGATCCCCAATTATCTGGACTGAAAGCTTTTCAAAATCTTGGTTTTGGCTTCATTGAGATTGGTCCAGTATCCATTCGCGGTACAGAAAAGAAGGAAGAACTTCTTGTTGATTATCAAAACGAACAGATATTGGGACTTACCGGCTTCTCCATAATGCTTTCTACGGTTAAGGAACAACTACACTCTCTTAAAAAAAAGAAGGTCCCTTTTTTTATCAGGGTTGAAGGGACTTTTCAGGAAATAACCGAAATTTGTGAAGAACTCCTTCCTCTTAGTGATGGATTTATACTGAACAGCAATGCGTTTGATTCAGCTGATCAATATAACCAATTTCAAGAAAAATTAAGTAAGCCCGTTATATTTGCTTTTTCAACAGAAAATACAGCTAATATTGATAAGCTGAAAAACTATGATCCAAGTGGATTACTTCTTGAAGGATGTCATTCGCCTGATAGGATGACCGAAACGCTTTTAGCCTTAAGAAACTCATTTAATAATGTACCTATTATCACTTCAGGTGGGGTTAAAGAGCCAGTAGATGCTATTAAATTATTAGAAAATGGAGCTTCACTTGTCATGCTAGGCTTTGAATATGTATTTGCTGGACCTGGTCTGCCGAAGCGGATTAATGAGGCAAACAGCAACAGGCTCCCGAAGGAATCCGTAATTGCTAAAGGATGGCTTTGGTATTGGTTGTTTGGTTCGGCCATAACAGTTGCTGGATTCATTGCACTGTTTTTTAGTATGACCGCCATTATCCTGCCATATGATGAATTCTTTTTAGGCATAATGAGGAAGGATATCGTAGATTTCAACCCTGCCATTTTATACTTTATGGCACATGACCGGATGACTCTTTCAGGGACAATGATTTCAGGCGGAATCATCTATCTGCAGCTTTCGAGGCACGGAATCAGGTATGGCCTTCATTGGGCAAGAAAAGCAGTCAATATCGCAGGGATGATTGGTTTCCTTGGAATTTTGTTATTTATCGGTTATGGTTATTTCGATTGGCTCCATGGATTATTTTGGCTCATTTTATTACCGTTATTTATCTTTGGATATACGAAATCCAAGAATTCGAAAGCAGCGCCATCAAGCATCAATCTTTTTAATCATAAATACTGGAAGTTGAGCTTAATTGGTCAATTATCGTTTGTCCTTTTAGGGTTTGCATTAACGATTGGCGGAATCGTCATATCAGTCGTTGGAGCATCAACTATATTTGTTCCAACTGATCTTTCTTATTTATGTCTTACTCCGGAAGCGCTGAATGAATTTAATGAACGATTAATCCCTGTGATAGCACATGATCGTGCCGGGTTTGGCAGTGCCCTGCTAAGTGTGGGCCTACTCGTATTGATGCTTGCCTTATGGGGAATTCGCGAAGGAGAAGGCTGGGTCTGGTGGACCTTCACAATCGGTGCCGTTCCAGCATTTTTATCCGGGATTATCACACATTTTATTATTGGCTATACTGATTTTGTTCACCTATTACCTGCTTATATTGCAGTAGTTCTATACATGACAGGAGTAATTTGCACTGCACCATTTTTATTAAAAAGAAATTGAATGTTACTACTAAGCTATTCTGTCCCAAATCTGACGATACAAGTTGTCCCACTTTTGTCGACATAAATGTCCAATTGCTGTTTTCATATCATTTTGGAGTAATTTTTTGACAGGCTAGAATGTCCAGTTTTTCAGTATTTTAATTCAAAAAATAGCGTTGATATTTAAGTTGTCCAAATTAGGCAATTCAGTACACGTTTTTGGATATAAATAATCGAATTTCATGATGCTCCTCCGTCCTTTAAATAGCACAGAAAAACATAGTTTTGCAGTCTCAAGAAATTAGATGGCAACTTGACAGGAGCCTCTTCAGGCATGTTTCCTAAGCCAGGAATCCAGCAGTCACAATGACTGGCTGTTACAAAATACTGTCTCGGGGCAGTACTTTTCCAAATGTAAGAAAGCCCAAAATAAGCAATTAGTGCATAAATACTTGCTTATTTTGGGTCTATTAAATTTTATTCCTTATTGTGTTAAAGCACCCTTTTAGTTTAAGTGCGTTTATTCACAAACTTATCCTTTTTACAGTTCATTTATTACAGGAATGCTGTCTTGTTTATAAAAAAACGACAGCTCTTATTTGCAATCGCCCTGGTTAGCTCTTTTTTGACTAACTACTTCACCAAATGTTCCCTATTAAGCGAATTATCATTCTTGGTATAAACATTAAGATGTTCCAAACCACTTCAAATATAAACTCAATTAGGGTATCTTTAAAAAAGCCGTCTCTATTTCTTTTTTTATTTTTCATGTTCTAACTCCCAATTAATTAATCGTTGTTTAACTATTCTGACTCGCAATAACAATTTCAATCCTTTAAATAAATTCTACTTTTATTTTCTATTTCCTTCTTCCGCTAACCTGCCCGTTACTTGAATAAGAAAAAATGATCCCTCGATTTTGAAGAATCGCCCCCGTTACTTTAAGTGAATTGATTCACAATCTTACTGGGAATTTACCTAAAAAAGATGAATTAGCTTAATAAAAAAAGGACTCCCTTTTTGGGAATCCAATTCATTCAGTGCCACTTTGGTTAAAGTCTAATCTTCTCGGTTCGCAACACTGTCATTAGCCTCATTGGCACCTTCGCCGACTTTGTTACCCATCGCTCCTCCTGCAACAGCTCCTGCAACGGTACCAAGTGGACCAAGAACAGAACCCAAAGCAGCTCCAGCGGCAGCACCGACACCAGTTCCTACCGCTTCGCCAGCATCATTATCGACACGGTTACGTTCGTTTTTATCAGCCACTCATCTCACTCCTTATTTAGAATAGGCAAGTGCTTGCCAGCACAATACCGTTACATATTTTTCCCTATAAGGACAGATTTACTCTAATTTAAAATCTGTCCATAAAACTTTGCTATTTTCACTTTCCTTCACGTTGTACAATAAAAAAAGCTGCCATAATGACAGGTAAATCTTAAACTATTGCACCCTTTAGTTTAAGTACAATCCTTCACAAACTTTCTTAATGAAATAACAGTAGACCTTTAACTTAGCTATTCGTCCGCTTTTTTTCGATAATCAATGTTATATACTTAGATTACTTATTTAAATCTTTCTTTTCTATATACTCTAGGAAGCAATCCTGAAGCTCGCCCTCAGTATCAATAGAGTCAAGAAGCAATTTTGGTTCAATTGGACAGTCTAATAGCGTCGAACTCCCGTCAATTATCCCAAGCATATTTGAAATCGTATCATTCATTGTTTGTTCAATAATTTTGAAAAGAACGTCTTTATTTTCTTCTTCTAAACTATTGTATAAACCTAGAGCTTTTGTCCAGTAATCATCAGTGTTATTAATGACATTCGTTGTTTCGTATAAGCTTTTGTAAAGCTCAAGGTTTTCTTGAACTATTGACTTGTAAAGAGATTTAACAAAATCTTCATTCATTGAAACCCCTCATTTCTGGATATAGAATTCCTTTATTTATCCAAATTATAGCTCATTTAAGGTTATTCTTCTTAAACTGCCCCTTTACTTTAATAAGGAAAAAGCTTTACTCGTTATTGAATTAAAGCCCCTTTAAGATGTTGATTTTTCTAGCTTCTTTTTTAACTTTTTAAGGGCTGTTTCCCTTGCTTTATATTCATAAAACCCTTTTTCAACATTTAGTTTTTCTAAAACTGGTATTGCATCCGCACTTCCAAATCTCCCTAACCCTTCGATGGCGTGTCCACGTACTGTAATATCTTCAAGACAATCAATTAATACCTTATAAGCCTCTGGACTTTTGGCTCTTGCCAATGTACCCATTAACATTTGTCTTGATGAGCCAAACTTAGAGTTTTTACAAATTTCTATTATTGCTGGGTACGATGCTTTGTCGTCTATAATGTACAAAGCATTTCCGACTGCCCATAAATCTATTTTTTCTCGATTGTAATCATTGAAGATTGACAAAAGAAAAGGTACAGCCTGTTTATTTCCTTTCTCCGATAAACAGCGTGCTATCCAAGTTTTCTTACGAATGTCTAATTTAGGTGCATATTTTAATATGATATTCACAAATGGTTTTACAGAAATTCCACAGTTGACTAGTACACTGGTTGGATTCATAGGTGTGCCATCTAATCCATTTTTGATAGGTACACCTGCATCTGATAACTCTTTCTCCAATAGATCCATAAATTCATCGCAAGTTTCTCTATGCATCGGGACCTCCTACTTCTCATACTTTTGATTCTTATAACAATTCGGCAGTTAAAATGAAGAATCCTTCTTGAACTAAACTGACCGTTAGTCCAATAAGCAATGCTCCAAAAACCTGTATAAATATTAGTATTTGTACGGGTTTTCTTTGAGAGATATCTCATTAAGAATATTAAACATGCTGCAAAAACATTTATGCCCACCATTTCTGTCAAGTTGATGCGGAGTAGTAGCTTTGCAAAATAATGTTTTCATTATATTGAACGCATCCCTCCACTATTTAGATATTGGTCCATGTTTCTGGCAAAACATGGACATACTAGAACATCAACTTTTGGATATTAAAAGGTAGCTAAAACACTTGAAAAAAATAAGCCCCACAACCATGTTGGCTTATTTTTTTCTTTCTTCTATAAGTCCTTCTTTTATACTCTGGCTTGGATTAGATCCTTCCCTCCTGAATTTGCTTGAGAAACTGGACGGCTGACAATAATTTAAAGCCTTTTAGCTTAGGAATCATGGCTTCGAGCATCACGACCGCCTCTTCCCTTTTGCCGTCATAAACGGCTTGATCAACTTCTAGCGTTTTTAAAAGGTAGATATCTTTAATCTTCTCCTTATGCTGTTTGAGTGCTTCTGCGTCGCCTTCACTCATTGCGATATACGCCAAGGCATACCACTTTGCATTATTTTCGCCTATTTGCCTTAGCAGTTCTTTCGCTTTCCCAAATTGTTTTTGCTCCAAAAGCAGCATCATTTCAGCGATCTTTTTTAATTTTCCGAAACGGATTTTCCCCATTGCTTTTTCAGCTTCTGACAAATCATAATTAAGAAAGTGATAAAGAAATTGCAAATACGGTTTTTTCGATTTCTTTAAAAAAGTCATCATTTTTTTGGTGTCTCTTCCGAATAAAAGCGGGTTTCGAATCAGGAAAAACACAAGTATGACAGCCATAACGCTGCTGTACATGATCCATATCGGAACCTGGAAAACCCCCATTAATAAAGCAAATATAAAAACGATTAGCAAAAACCAAATCATAAAAATCCTCCCCCAAAAAGTTTCTCTATTTTATATGAAGATTTCCCATTCTTATTTAACTAACCTCCCGTTAGTAGAGTGGAAAAGAACGTCGCCACTCAATTGCTCTTCGTTCTAAGTTATTAACAAAATCATCCTTACCACTGCTATATCCCTCAATATCTTTAGGGAACTCATTAGCAAGTAGTTCCTTTAACTTTCCATATTCAATTGCGTCTTTTTTATGTAATATCAGATAATCACGAACAGCTAAATGTCTTTCAATTTCAATGCCATTATCAAATTGAAAAATATGTATTTGGTGTGTCCTATTTTCTCCACCTTTACGGAAATACCTTCTTCCTTTAATCCCTAATTCCCCAAGAGGCTCATAACCTATTTCAATCATCTTTTCATTAAACCTATCAACACTTTCGATATTTTTAACTATTGGCATCATGTCAATGATTGGTTTAGCTTTTAAACCTGGAACGGCAGTACTGCCAATATGATGAATTTCAACGATTTCATCTTTAAAAATTTCACGAATTTCTCTTGCTTCAGTTCTGAAAAATTGAATCCAGTTTTCATCATAGTCTGTAACAATAATATTCATTGCACGATTAACCATTACGATTCACCTTCCTATAACCATTATATTGGGAGAAATTCCTTCGCTAATCAGCCTGCCAAAATCGAACCATACAACAACCGATTTTTTTATGGTACTTTAAAAGGTCAAAATATTGCTTACAGATAGTTCAGTATTGTTGCTGCAATACTAGTAATTACTCCTAAGATAATCCAAAAGATCACCCAATACAAACGCTTAACCCACTTTTTCGCCAATTTTTCTGTAATAACCTGATCTTCATCAAGATTTTGAACTTCTTTTTTAAAACGATATAACTGCACAGGTCCTGCCACTAAACAAATAACAGAAATAATTAATCCAAAAGTTTTAATCCATTCCATAAAATATTCAACTACTTTCAAACAATTGGTTAGCAATTCCTTTACATATCATAATACTGATTTTCTTATTTCCGCTGTCCCAATAATGCACCCGCTTGTTGACAAAAATTAGAACAAAAATTGAAGCCACTTATGTTCTGGTTCGTGCAATTCTAAGGCATTTCGAAGCCATTGTTTCTTTTTATTATCGAGATAGTCCTTTATTTTCATAAAATCTTGATGGTCTTTTTCTCTTGTATTCTTCGCCTTATATAAAAGTACAATTTCAGGATTTAGATAAGGAATACCTATTTCAGAATTACTCCAAACTGAATTAATTGGGCAGAAAATCCTAAAATCTCTTCTGAATTGCCAATTATTATCTTCTGTTTCGTTTAGAAGTATTTCAATTTTATTTCCATTTAACCTATTCGAAGCGTGTATTTCATGAATTGGTAACTTTAAAGGCTCACTTTCCCAAGGATGTAATTTCCCTTTTATGACTTTTTTAAATTCCCATTCTTTAAGGTAATCTTTCAAATATTGTTGCTCTTTACGGAATATAGCAATCTCTAAATCTTTGTGTTCCCTAGTTTCTTTACCAATAAAAAGGTCAATGGCCCATCCACCAGCAATAAACCATGATTTGTTAAATCCTGACATTAAAGATGTAATACTCTGGCATTGTTCAAATGACATATAAACCCCCACGATTAAGAAAAATTTATGACCTCTCATTTTTTGTATATGTAAATGCGGCTAACATAGACAGTTCTCCTTTTCACTGCATTCTACTAAAATAATCTTAAATTAAATCGTTAGCAATGTCTCCAACCAACTAATAATAAAGTGACAGAGGGACAGGTTCCTTGACCCAAAATAGCCTCGGGACAAGGGCCTGTCCCCTTGTCCCCCATTGGGTGGGGGAAAATGAAAAATCATCTTTTATATATTGAGGACGATCAGGAAATTGATGCTTGGGTTAGTGAGGATTTAAGTGAGCGGGGCTATGATGTAATCTGGCTTACTTCGGGGGATGGCGCGCTTGATCATATGGAGGATATCGACTTAGTAATCCTTGATATTATGCTTCCTGGATTGGATGGATTCTCTATCGGCCAGCGGTTAAAAAAAGAATATCCAGTGACGCAGATTCTGATGCTTTCTGCTAGAACGTCTATTGTTGATAAATTGCAAGGTCTTCATTTTGCCGATGATTATGTGACGAAACCATTTCATCCTGATGAGTTGGCGGCACGTGTGAAAGTGCTGTTAAGACGGTTTGGCAAGATTTCACCGCCCCTTATTCAACTTTCACATCTTAGCATTTATTTAGATCAAAACCGCATTGTCGATACAAGATCGAATCATGAAATCGTTCTAACGGACAATATCCGCTCGCTACTATGTTCTGGGTGGATGGAGCAGGTAAAACCAAACTAGTACTTTCCAAACAAAAGGATATTCCGACTCAACGGACCTTAGAAAATAGCATTGAGTTTATGAACCATAGCGATGGGGATCCCCTTAATTTTGTGTCATTTATTGGCGGCGATCGGAGGCAAGGATTTATCGTTTTCCAAGTATCGCTATCAGATACAAAACTTCCGATCATGTCCTTTATAGATGACAAGTTATTGGTGATATATGCTTTTCTCGTATTTGGTCTCTTTCTATTTCTCTCGTGGATATTTTTCTTCAAGATCCGTAAACGGCTCGTTCATCTCCAAACCGCCATGACGGAAACGACGGAAAACGGAATTCCCGAAAAAATCGTTGTCGATAAAAAAGACGAAATCAGTGGATTAGGCAAAGCGTTTAATCATATGATCGATGAACTGACAAAAAGCAGGCAGCATGAACAAGAAGAAGAAGCGCTGCGCAAACAGCTGATCGCCAATATATCCCATGGCTTACGAACACCTCTCACAGCCATTCGTGGACATGCCTATTCATTACAAAAAGAGCCTTTGTCGTCCAAAGGCAAAGATTCGCTTCATGTAATTGAAGACAAGGTAGATCTCTTAAGCCATCTGCTTGAAAATCTCCTTTCCTACACACTAATATCAGCAGGAAAATACACATTGCAAAGAAAAGAAACGGATATGATTCGATTCATTCGTGAATCAATGGCAGGCTGGTATCCAGTATTTGAGAAAGAAGGATTTAAAGTAGATGTTTATCTGCCCGAAAAGGCTATGATCTGGAATATCGATCCCCATTGGTTCATGCGCATCATAGATAATCTCTTCCAAAACGTACTGAGACACGCTAAATCTGGGCGGTATGTCGGTGTCCGAATCGTGGATTTTGAAGGAAAAACAGCCATTCTAATTGAAGACAAAGGCCCTGGCCTGGATGTAATTGCAGACAAAAAGGGTGCCGGCATCGGCCTTTCCATCGTTTCACTAATGCTTCAGGAAATGCAACTAGACTGGAAAATTACAAGTTCAACAAAGGGTACGCAAATTTATCTGTACGAAAAAAAGGAACATGAAAACAAGAATTAAACAAAATTTAAACGAAACCCCACCCTCATTTTAACCTTTACTGATTAGGATGAAAGTGGGGATATTTGTATGGTTTAAAAAAAGGAGGATTGTTTAAGAATGAACGAAAGAACAATCAATGTAGAGGCTCATACAGAGAGGCTGAATGCCTTTGAACGATTGACGAAGAATGCAGTCTGGCCAGGTTACCTCGGTTGCATATGGGCAGTCATGTATACCGTTTTTGTCCGATTTTATCAAGCTGCCGGTGGAACTTTAGGTCTTCCGGGGCAGTTTGAGGATCCCAAAGCTGTGTCCATGGGAAGCTATTTTGCAGGCGTCTTAATCATGACCTGTGGGTTCATTTTAATTGCTCTTGTCAAGCCATGGGGAAGGGTCGTCCCGGTATGGGTGCCGTTCATTGGAGGACGAAACATCCACCGTCTCATCATATTAATCCCTACCCTTGCCTGCACTGCTTATTTAATTGCACATGGAATCAGCGGGATCATTACAAAAGCCCTTCTTCTAGCAGGTGTCATTACCATTCATTTCACTGGCTGGATTTCACTTGATGTCCACAGCTTGGCGTTATGGAGTCTTTTGTTTTATGAGCCGTGGTTTGTTATCATGGGCATTTTGTCCAGGTTAACAGCTGCCCATTATGCGCAAGCTTCCGGTATTTCGCTTTCTTCATTTAGACGATGCTTGGTCATCTATTTCATTTCCGTTTTTCTACTAACGGTGTTTTGTGTATTCTATATGATTTTTAAACTCTCATAAAGGGGATGTATTTCTTAATATGGATTCTAACAATCGGGATATTATTAGGGAAGAAGTGGTTAAAGGAACTGGATCGTCTTTTCGAATGTTGGCTGCAATGGCGGCGTGTACACTAACTCTGGTATCTGTTTCATTCCAGTTGTTTTCTTTCGACAAAGCCGACTATACTGGGGGATTTGCGCCCTTAGGGGTTACGGCATTTACCGCACATAGCGCGGTTATCGTAGTGCTGATGATGATTGGTTGGAATCGCCGGCAACCCTTACCACGTTTAATGGTACTCATCCTGGCGTGGGGCTCCTCCCTCTTACTTATCTGGTCCTCGGCAGGGATTGTTTTTGATGTGCTTCGTACCGCGGACGTCCTCGGAATTCCTGGTTTACCGCCCATTGTTGACTGGATAGGTTTTGGGACCCGAATGATAAGCCTCATCGCGGTAATATTCCTTGCTTCATCTACCGTTCACTTTCAGCGTGTTTCCCTTGATCCGTCTAGTTATGTGTATAGAGATAAAGATCCAAACGACCGCAGACGGGTCATCATTCATGTGAATCTTGAAAAAGTGGAGAAAGAAATTCTACCTCTCTTCGCTTCTTTAGCCAATCCATGAGGGAACTATTCGAAAAATATAATGATCAGGAGATTAAATTTCTTTTTGATTTTGTAGTCCGCAGCCAAGGTATACTTCGTGAAGAGTCAAATAAATTAAGATAACGTGGAAATCATTCAATTGGTAACCTTGCAGATGAAGTCAGAGTAGGCATCCATGTATTTGAAGAGAGATGTAGGTAATTCAAAAAGGCAAAAAACGAACTTCCACAATCGGCGCTATTGTGTAAGAGAATCATAGGTAGATAATGATCAAACTATTAAAGACAGTAGAGCTATCACTCAATCGAGTATTACGAAATCCCTCCTGAATCTTTTACATCTCAGGTGGGATTTTCATAATAAACCTTTTCGGGGGGATATGCAAAAATACCCTTGTATGGACTAGGATGTATAAAATCGTGCATAATCGATAAAAAACGAAAAAGAGCCAAACCCTTTATAATACTGGGTTTGGCTCTTTGTAGGTATAATGTCGGGAACAGATTACTTCTATGAGCATGCTTATTACTGGGGAAGAGAACGGACCTTGGCTTCTGGAACATGGACATACGCTACAGGTGTCCGGTGGGGATCTTTTGGGAATGAGAGAATTTCTTCTTTAAGTGTAGCTCCTTGGTCTTGGATCAAGCTGTATCAACATAATAATTATGGCGGTTATGCGATTACATTTAGCAACCGATCAAGTTATAGAATATTTGAACAGCTAACTATTTATCGAATGCCTAACGGTAAATCATGGAACGACCAAGTCTCCTATATTAAAACTGGAAATTACTAAAATGAAAAGCAGCTTTTTAGTCTAACAGGAAATATTCATAGAAAAGGCAGACCTTCCCTAGATCCGTCACATGTTAACTAGATTTGTATATAATATTCATTTGATTTCTTTTTTAATTTTTCCTCAGAAAATCAATACTTTAGTAGCATTTTTGCTTAGTTGCTGTCTAAAAAAATGGTCGTTTTTATAAATGTAAAATAGTTCCTTAGTACATCGTAAAACAAATTTTCACATGGTAAAGTTTAGCAAAAGGAGTGTTGTTATAATGAATAAACTATTGAATATCATGATGATAGCTACTCTTGTCGTTGGTCTGTTTTTTGCAATTACACCAATAAATAAAGCATTTGCCCTATCTTATGATGGTTCAAACCCTGTTTCAACAGGTTGTGCAAAAGATGCAGTCACCAAATCCTATAGTGGTATTGCTGACAGATACGATAATATTTATGGAAAAGTGGAGCTAAAATGGAGTGCGAAGTGTCGAACATCTTGGGGTAAAATAACGCTTTATCGTGCCGCTCCGTACGATAAAGGTTCTTACTATGCGCTTGCAACGGTGTGGAGTTACAATAGTAATGGTACTTTAAGAACGAGATATAATTGTGCTGATCGTGGTGGTAACGGGGCGATAATGAAAGGTCAAACCTCCTGTTATACCCCTCAAGTGTATAATGGTGCTGGGTATAAAGCTAAAGCTAGAGGGATTATCAATTGGGATATAGCCTCAGGAATGACTGGTTGGTACTAATCTGCGAAGAAATTTTGCGTCCTTCAGCCAAATAAGATTTAGAAGTTATAACTCTGATAATCCATATATATTTTGTCTTGTTTGCATAATCGGGCGCTTTTCTTTAGCAAGAATTGCGCTCCTTATTTTTGTATTGGGCCATATTGGCCTAGTGACAGGGTAGCTGCTCTAATCCGCAAGACTTTTGGGGAAAACCAGCAACCAAAACGACAAAAATAAACCCCTTGAAATTTCCATGTGAGTCCTAATTCATCACAATAAACATCTGCTTCAATAAAACAATTCTTCATATAAGCCTACTATATTTCAATCTACCCCAGCTACGCTGGTACTGGGCCAAATACGAAAATTTCATTTAATTTGGCTTCCACGGCAAAACTATGAAACTTACTTTGTGTATACTTTTATTTATTTAGTCGTATTTATAAGCATAAATGCATGATATGAACCGAGGAGTGGTTGTATGAATGGTTTCTCTTTTATGGAAAAAGCAATTGAAGTGGCTTTAGAAAATGTCATGTCCAACCACGGTGGACCATTTGGAGCCATTGTTGTTAAAGACGGTAAAATAATTGGTACCGGCCGAAATGTAGTTACAGCATCAAATGATCCAACTGCACACGCTGAGATGCAGGCCATAAGGGCAGCTTGCCAATATTTAAACGACTTCCAGCTTATCGATTGTGAGATCTATACGAGCTGTGAACCTTGTCCGATGTGTATCGGAGCAATCTATTGGGCGAGACCAAAAGCTGTTTATTATGCATGTACGAAGGAAGATGCAGCGAAAATAGGTTTCGACGATCAGTTTATTTATGAACAGCTTTCTCTTCCAATTGACCAGCGTAATATTACTATGAAACAAATTTCTCCAAATCAATATGAATTACCGTTTAAAACATGGGAAAAATCAAAAGATAAAAAACATTACTAATCTGAAATAAGGGATGGTGTTTATGCGGAGAAATCAATTAACGAAAAGATTCTCTGTTGCATCAGGAAGAGGAGCTGCGGATACAGTTATTAAGAATGGGAAAATTATTGATGCCTTTAACGGTGATTGGAGACATTGCCATTGTTGATGCGTATTTCAGATTTGAAAAAATTTATCTTTGTGCACATTGGAGGAGTTCTATGAGAAAAATTCATTTTACTGTTAATGGTGCTCCCTGCTCTATTACTTGCCATCCTGCTAAAACACTGTTGGATGTTCTAAGAGAAGATTTGGATTTGACAGCAAGTAAAGAGTGTTGCGGTAAAGGAGAATGCGGCTCATGTTCTGTCCTTGTTAATAATGAGGTGGTTTGTTCGTGTCTGATTCTTGTTGGGCAGGTGGAAAATCAAAATGTTATTACTTGTGAAGGAGTCGGATTAACTCCTCATCTGGATAATATACAGGAGTCCTTTATTGAAGAAGGCGCAACTCAATGCGGCTACTGTACTCCAGGTATCATCGTATCCGCAAAGGCCTTTCTCAATGATGTAGATTATGTTCCTTCTGTTGATGAAATTAAGACTGCCCTTGGCGGGAACCTTTGCCGATGTACTGGATATTCGAAAATCATTCAGGCTGTAAAAACAGCAGCGGAGAAGAATCTTAAAGAGCTAGGAACAGTATAGAGTTAATGGGTGTGACAGCCATTCTTCTTGCAGCCGGACAGTCAAGCCGTATGGGCAAAATAAAAGGTCTCCTTCCTTGGAAGGGACTAACATTATTTGAGCACCAGCTAATGACACTAGAAAAATCATCCGTGGAAGAGATCATTGTCGTAGTTGGCTATTAGGCAGAACAATTTATGAAACTAGCAAAATATTCTCAAATATAGGAGGACCGTTCACCATGCTAATCTCTGAAATTGATCTCGTCTCCCCTGTCTCTTTACAAGAATGCTTAAAGCTGCTATCCGATAAAACCATTGACTATAGATTGATAGCGGGAGGGACTGACGCAGCAGTAAGGATGAAGGAAGGAAAATGGCGTCCAGAAGTTTGGATAAACATCAAAGGTTTACATGAATTGCGCTACATTTCAGAAAAGGATGGAGCCATCCACATTGGACCATTAACAACACACACTGATATCATTCGCCACACCCTACTTCAAAAGAAAGCCGATGTATTAGTGGAGGCTGCCCGTGAAGTAGGTGCAACTCAAATGCAAAATATGGGAACAATCGGGGGAAATATCGGGACTGCTTCACCTGCCGGGGACACCATCCCAGCACTTTATGTACTCGGTGCAGTCATTGAGCTGCGCTCCATTACTTCTGTACGACTGGTACCAATCGAAGAATTCTTTATAGGCCCAGGAAAAACCATTTTAAAGAAAAAAGAAATGATTACAAACATTATGATCCCACCCCAAAAAGCAAATGAAATCGGTATTTTTCAAAAGCTCGGTCCAAGAAAAGCACAATCTATTTCGATCGTGAATGTAGCTATTTCGCTTTTAATGGGTAAGGATCGCAAATGCCTGGGCGGAAAAATTGCCTTTGGGGCAGTAGCACCCACCATTATCAGGGCAAAAAAATGTGAGGCATTACTGACACAGCAGCCTTTGACAGATGAAATGATTCAAAATATCGGAAAAATCGCCTGGAAAGAGGTGATGCCGATAACGGATGGAAGAGCAACTGCCGCATACCGAAGAGATATGGCAAGCTCTCTGCTCGAACGCGGATTATTTCGACTTTTAAGGAGGTGGGAAAACGATGGAGAAAAATAATATTGAAGCCTTAAATTGGGTAGGAAAAAGAGTCAAGCGAATTGATGGACCCGAAAAGGTGACAGGTGAATTAAAATACATGACCGATTACCAGTTCGACAATATGCTGTGGGGAAAAGTTCTTCGCGCAAAATACCCTCATGCTAAGATAAAATCAATAAATACAAAAAAGGCTGAACAACTGTCAGGTGTTGTAACTGTGCTTACGCATCAAGACATCCCTGGATTTAACGGCTTCGGCATCGTAATTCCCGATCAGCCGGTACTATGCTCTAAAGTCGTCCGGTGTACGGCTGATGCGATTGCTTTGGTTGCGGCAGAAACCCAGGAAATTGCAGAACAGGCACTTGAATTAATCGAAGTTGACTATGAACTGCTCGAAGTGATTTCAGATGCTGAACAGGCAATGTCACCAGCAGCTCTTAACCTCCACCCTGACGGAAATATCCACAGCCACGTAAAAATCAAAAATGGTGAGATTGATCAAGCCTTTCAGGAAGCAGATATTATCGTTGAAAACACCTTTTACTCCCCTCGCCAAATGCATGCTTTTATTGAAACAGAGGGCGGCTGGGGTGTAATGGATGAGGACGGCTCCATCACCATTCGCTGTCCTGGCCAATATGGCTATCGCGACAGAATGCAAATCGCACGTGCGCTCGCTTACAATCCTGAGCGGATCCGAGTCATTTCCAGTCCGATCGGAGGAGCTTTTGGCGGAAAGGATGAAATAACAGTCCAGATATACCTCGCTCTTCTAGCTATGCATACAAATGGCCGTCCTGTAAAAATTCATTACAGCCGTGAAGAATCGGTCATTGCTGGGATAAAACGGCATCCTTTCAAGGTTCATATGAAAACAGCTGCAAAAAAAGACGGCACTTTATTAGCAAACGAAGTTAGGGCTGTTGCTGATACAGGAGCTTATGCATCGCTTGGCGGAGCCGTTATTGCACTTGCAATTGAACATTCATGCGGTCCTTATAAAATACCAAATGTAAACCTGGAAGGGTTTTGTGTATTTACGAATAATGGGATAGCAGGAGCTTTTAGAGGATTTGGAGTCAATCAAGTCTGTATGGGCATTGAAACTCATTTAGATATGATTGCAGAGATGCTCTGTATGGACCCTATCGAAATTCGCAAGAAAAACGTCTACCACCAAGGAGAAACTTCAAGCGTAGGGCATATCGTAAAAACGAGCGTAGGTACTTTTAAAACCCTTGAGACCGCAGAAAATTGTGATCTATGGAAAAACAGGGAAAAATACAAAGCTGATGTCAGTGAACCTTGGAAAAAAAGAGGAGTCGCCCTCGCTACCTCCTTTCATGGAATTGGCATGGGAATAGGATTGCCTGATTATGGCGCAGCAGCCATTGAACTTTTGCCTGACGGAAAATTCCTTGTTGCAGTGGGCTGTGAAGAAATCGGCGGAGGAAATGGCACAGTCTATGCGCAAATAG
This sequence comes from Neobacillus sp. NPDC058068, assembly GCF_042885335.1. Classification (NCBI taxonomy): domain Bacteria; kingdom Bacillati; phylum Bacillota; class Bacilli; order Caryophanales; family Bacillaceae; genus Neobacillus; species Neobacillus sp. NPDC058068. The sequence continues at coordinate 103,876 of NZ_JBHVSI010000011.1, forward strand.
CGGCTGAAATCCTTAAATGTGATATAAGCCAAATTAAAGTGGTTCAAGGCGACACGTCCAAGACGATTGATGGAGGTACTGTGACCGCATCCCGTTCTACCTATACAGGAGGCAGAGCTGTTGCTGCTGCAGCACCAAATATGCTTAAACTGCTTACGGAAACGGCCGCAGAAATGCTTGAGGTTCCTGTATCAAAAGTAGAAGTTAATCCTAATAGTATAGCGTCAAACGAATCATGTCTAACATATAAGTCTATATTTGATTACCTCTATCAAAAAAGGAAACAAACTCGAGTTGAAGGTCACTTCTCCCTTCCAAAAGAAAAGAAAGAAATTGAAGGTTCAGGCGGAGCACCTCATCATATATACGGCTATCTGACACATGTTGTAATGGTAGAGGTTGATACATTAACAGGTGAAACAGACGTTCTTCGAGTTGTATCTATTCCTGATGCAGGCAAGGTGATAAATCCGCAGGGACTAGAGGGTCAGGCAGAAGGCGGAGCTGTTATGGGTATTGGCTACACATTGTACGAAGATGTATTAATTGAAGAAGGCTATCATAAAACACGAAACTTCACAGACTATATCATCCCTACCATTCGAGAAACTCCACTAATTGAAACATTTCCAGTCGAGGAAGCTGAACATTCAGGACCATTTGGTGCGAAGGGTATTGGAGAAGTTGTAATGATCCCGATTATTCCAGCTATCATGTCTGCTATTTATGATGCAACAGGCGCAAGGATCAAGCATCTTCCTGCAACACCAGAAAGAGTTTTTAATGCATTAAAAGCCTTAAAAAATGAAAATATCCAATCTGCAAAGTGACCCGAAATGATGAATGAGAGTATGTATGAAAAACTCATTGAAGCACTTAATGATCGAAAAAATACATTCTTATTAACTATTACCAGCCACCCTGAAAAGCAATTAATTGGCGCCAAAGCTCTAATATGGCCTGATGAAGATTTTTATACTGAAGACCCTATTTCGTTAATTTTAAACAAAATTTTGATAGAAAAGTGCGAAAAGCTAATAAAAAAAATCGGTCCGGAGGTTGCTCAAGGTTTAGCATTCGGTTTTATCTCATATACTGTATTAAAGCTGCTTACTGGAAAAAGAAATCAAATTCAATGGATTATGTATTTCGTCAGTATTGCTTTCATCATTAACTTTATTATGGGCGGGCATTAATGACACAATTTCTTAAAAAAGGAGGAGTCCTTGTTGAAGCAAACAATGGAACAGCTGAAAAAGAGAATTGATGTGGCAGCTAAAAGAACTCCTGCCGATCTTGTTATAAAAAACGGGAAAATCGTTAATGTTTTTACTCATGAAATTTTGGAAGGGGATTTAGCCATTGCAGATGGCTATTTTGCCGGGATTGGCAGATATGAGGGTTATGAAACAATAGATGTCTTAGGAAAATACATTGCCCCTGGATTAATTGATGGGCATGTTCATATTGAGTCTGCAATGGTGACACCTGCAGAATTTGCTAATGTAGTTCTCCCAAAGGGGGTAACGTCTGTCATTGCAGATCCTCATGAAATTGCAAATGTCAGCGGAGCACTGGGTATAGAATATATGATCAAATCTTCTGAAGGAATTCCGCTAGATGTTTTCTTTATGCTTCCCTCCTGTGTTCCTGCCACACCTTTTGAAAACGCAGGAGCTGTATTGAATTATGAACAATTGGAATCGTTTTATGCGCATCCAAGAGTCCTCGGTCTTGGGGAGGTAATGGATTACCCGGCTGTTTTTCATAATGAAGAAAAAATGCTTAACAAGCTTGTGTCTGCCTCTTTAAAAGGAAAAAGGATAGATGGGCATGCCGCAGGAATCGATTCAGACGGTATTAACATTTATATGGCTGCAGGAATCCGAACTGATCATGAATGCGTTACTTCTGAAGAAGCATTAGACCGGCTGCGTAAAGGAATGTACGTCATGCTGCGGGAAGGTTCGGCCGCAAGAGATTTAACAGCCCTTTTAAAAGCTGTTAATGAGAAAAATGCCCGCCGCTGTATGTTTGTAACCGACGATAAACATCTAGATGACATCATCAGTGAAGGCAGCATCGATCATAATGTCCGGGTGGCCATTAGAGAAGGTTTAGACCCTCTTCTCGCTATACAAATGGCAACTTTGAATGCAGCAGAATGCTTCGGCCTTAAACATAAGGGGGCCATTGCTCCGGGATATGAAGCCGATTTTATAATTATTGATGATCTTAAAAATATTCAGATTGATTTGGTATTTAAAAGTGGGAAGCTCGTGGCCAAAAATGGAGAAATGGCTACAAGGACAAAGTCAACAACTTCTCCTTCTCCTTCAATTATTGACAGCATGAGGCTTAATCTGATTACAAGAGAGCACTTACAAATTAAGCTTTACGATGATAGCTTGGCCAACATTATTGGCATTATTCCAAACAGCATTGTGACAAAACATCTGATTGAAAAAGTTGATTTTATGAATGGCTTTTTCCAAAGCAGCACAGAAAAAGACTTTTTGAAATTAGCAGTAATAGAAAGACATAAAAACACAGGTAATATTGGTGTAGGAATCATAAATGGATTGGGGATAAAAAACGGGGCAATAGCTTCAACAGTCGCTCATGATTCCCATAATGTCGTGGCAGCAGGAACAACAGATGATGATATCATAAAAGCCGTAACAGTAACCGCACAAATGAATGGCGGATTGGCAGTCGTTCAAAACGGGAAAATATTGGCTTCTCTCCCACTGCCAATAGCTGGCCTAATGTCTGATAAGCAATCATCAATCGTAAATGAGAGGTTAATGGAATTAAATAAGGCGTTAAGGAAAATCGGCTGTACGATGGAATTCAATCCGTTTTTAACCTTATCGTTTTTGGCTCTTCCCGTTATCCCAGAACTAAAGCTAACAGATATAGGATTGTTTGACGTAAAAACGTTCAAACATATCGACGTGAATTACAAACAGGAAATTTTTTAGTTATTTTGAAATAAAGTTGAACTGTTTATAAAAAAAGGACTACTCATCATCATCATCATCCAAATGCCGTAATCTTCACATAAGTTACCGATTCATGAATGTGCCTGGAGCCCGTTGATCCTTAACAGGCTCCTGCTACTTGGTATTTATCGTTGCTCATGTTATTCACAATCACCCAATTGCCGAAGCAAGGTGTAAAATAATATCAAAAGTTTCTTTTGGTTGAAAAATATTATTTTGCCAAAATACGCATCAACACATCCACATCTGGCAGACCATACTCTTCATCCACCTCATCCTGAGTGAGAAGACTGTTGATTATGGTAAAATACCAGGACAACATCCTTCGTGATTCCCCCAGTGAAAATTCGCCTATCTCCTGACCTTTAACGAAGATAGGAATCAGCGGATCAAGAAGAACATTAGTGGAAATCTCTTTAAAGATCTGAGTGACCTTTTCCGGGACATCCTCCGCCTTGCGAGCTCGTTCCATTAGCATAAATGCGTACATATTGTTTTCATCCATCATATGTTTTGTTAAGTTTCTAATTTGTTCGAAGGGTGTTCCAGGCAAGTATTGGACATGCTTGATTTCCCTTCTAGCTTCCTCCATCAATTCTTGCACAATCGTTGTGAAAAGCTCCTTTTTAGAATGGAAATAGCGGTAAATAAGTCCTTCGCTAATACCTGCTTCCTCGGCAATGATGCTTGTTTTCGTTCCAGTATACCCACGGCGGGCAAACACTTTAAGTGCCGCCTGCTTTATTTGCCCCCTGCGTTGGTCGCGGATTTGATCAAGCTGTTGTTTGTTTATTGGAGACAATCTTTCCAACCTCCAGATCTTTCTAAAATGTTATGTCCATTATACCATTATTCTGGAGAAGTTTTAGTTGAGAGTTGGGGAAGCTAAAGGACGAACTCTCGTTATCAACTCCTCAAGGAACTGATGGGCACGGGCAAAGCATGCCAAATGGCCAGCGTTTTTGATTAGAACAAATTCCTTATGAGGAGCTTCAATCTCGTTGTAATAAACTTTTGCCAGTTCAGTTGGAGTGATAATATCGTTTTCTCCATGAAAAATAAAAACTGGCAGCTCAAATCGCATCCCTAATTCTTTAAAATCAAAGTTTTTTAATTCATCAAATAGATGGCCAAGGGAATAATTCATGCCTTTAAAAATATCCATCATATCACGTATTTTATGTTCCGGAGAAGAAAGCATAGATGGTAAAATTAAGTCTGTAATCATATTTGGTACATCATTAATAGCTTTCACAAGAATTCGATTCCTCTTGTCGAAGTCCTTACGACTCCACTGGGATTGATCCGCTCCCATTTTTTCAAGCAATTGAGCACCCTTCGTATTTCCTGCTTTGCGGACAGCATTCATTGTTATTTCATACAAAAGATTTTGCAAATCCGGGGCATTCTGATCCGTGCCTACATACGCATAATAAAGATCCGGTCGATGCTTTGCCATTATGCCACCAATCAGACTGCCCGCAGAACTTCCAATGAGAATGACTTTTTGATGGCCGAGCTTTGCAGTCAAGTATTCGGTTACCTCTATTCCATCCTGTGCAAGGCGATCAAAAGTGATGGTTCCGCTTCCGTCTTTTCCATTCTTGCCGAATGTCTTTCCTGCGCCGCGCTGATCCCATTGAACGACAACGAAGTGCTTTTCCCATGAGCGTAATAATGGACTGAAGATAGTATAGGTGGAAGCCGGTCCCCCATGGATCAATAATAAAATAGGGTTGTTCCGATTCTCACCGCGTATGGTGATCCATTGGTCAATGCCGCCAATTTTCACATAACAGCTTTCGACGATGCTGTTCGGTGTATTGATCTGAAGTAGCTTAGTATTCTTACTCTGGTTACGCTTTCGTAAAAGGATTTCCCGCAGGATATTGGTATTGCTCATGTGTACATACCCTCTTCCTTTGTTGATGAGTGAGTAACTCACTCATTTTTATAATGAAGTATTTCCAATTGACTGTCAATAATAAATTTTGGGGTACAGTTTACAGGTTCCTTGTCCCAAAATAGCCAAGAATCTTTTATTAGGTAAAAATCACTCAAACAAGTATCCTTTCATTGATACTCTTTCAGCTTACTTTTCATTTAGTTTTCACATATGCATTCATAAATAGAGGGACAAGGTTCTGTCCCCTTGCCGTTTAAATAAGCCCTTTTAACCGCTTAATTACCGAATGAACGGTTAATCTATGAAAAGTGATAAGTTGTCCCTTAAAAATGACGGAAAATATACCGTAAGGAGTTGGAGAGATTTCCATTAATTCTTCTCTATTTTTTAAATCAATTATTTTAACCTCAATACCCAATTTATTTGCACCAGTAATTATATTTTCTGTTGCGATTTCTACATACGGACATTGAAAGGACCTTATGATTGTAAGGTTATGGAACTTTTCAACTCTCTCATCCCAGTTATTAGGAAAGTAAGGTAATGGCGTATTATGATCAAATTGATATGCAAGTAGCTCAAAGTTATAAGTTGCCCTGTCAACTAAATCAAAGTTATTCTTGATGAAGATGTCCTTACTTGGTGCCCAAGAAGTTTCAGGATTTGTCACAACTACTATACCTAGCTTAGATTGCTTTTTTGCATCTTGAAGACATTTATTTATCAGTTTTGTACCGTACCCTTTTCCATTTTCACTTACCCAGAGACAATGGATTACCAAATAATTATCGGCATGAACTACCCTGGAAGAAAACTCAGCTTCCGTGTATTCAATAAACCCCACTTGTTTTTTATTTTCTATCAATTGTACATATCTTAAGCCTTCTTCAAATCTATCATTAAGCCACTTATTTTTATTTATATATCCAATCGAATTTTTTTTACTTCGAAGGCAATAACTGCCCATTCCTTCTAGGATTTCAGTATTTAGTTCAACCATTTGAGTATCTTCCAAAAGACCCCTCCTTTTTCTATATACAAAAATTCCTAATTCTTAAATAAAGAAAATACAAGGTAAATGGCTGCCCCCCACATGACTAAGGCTGATAGTTTATTCAATACCAACATAAATCTCCCGGATTGATCCAGTTTTCCGCTTATCCGTCCAGCTAGGGCAAGCCCAAAAAACCAAATCCATGAAACCAAAATGCAGGTAACCGCAAATATGACTTTTTCTTCTCCCTGGTATTTTAACGAACTGGTTCCAATGACACCGATCGTATCCATGATCGCATGAGGATTCAGTAAGGAAACAGACGCCGCAAACAACACTTGCTTTTTAAACGGGAATTTCTTTGCTACTTCTTCCTTGTCCTGACTTGGTTTGCTGTTCCATGAGAGCCAGCCCATATAGATTAAAAAGACGGACCCGCCCACAATCAAAATCGTTTTAATCCAAAAGGAACCAAGAATGATGAAGGAAACCCCTAAAACAGCCACCAAGATCAATAGGGTGTCACACAATGAAGCGGTAATCACAACGGGTAATGCTTTTATAAAACGCGGTTGTAATGCCCCTTGATTAAAAACAAAAACATTTTGAACCCCAAGCGGAAGAATGAGCCCAAGAGCAAGAATAAATCCATGAATAAATGAAGCTAACATCAACAAATCTCCCTATCTAGCGTTATATGTATCTAATCGTATTGTAAGTAGAATTGTTCGAAATGTCTCCAGCCAAATGGATGGTTTTTGAACTATTCTTATTTGTCTCTGCTGAAAATTCGGTACCCATGCTATGCTTTAGCAAGTCTTAAGCAAAGTTTATAAATGGTAACTCATTATGATAAGCTCACCTTTTCCCCCCATCCTTCGTTCACCCTCATCGACATATCCACATTTTTGATATAAGCTTTGTGCTGCATCATTTTGAAGGTTAACAGCTAATACAATTTCATTTATTTCTCGATAATGCTCCTTAACAAAATCGGGCAATAACATTAATGCTTGGTGGGCATACCCTTTACCTTGATGACGAAAATCTGTTGAAAAAGCCCTTACCAAAATAGCGTTATGATTATTTGAATACGGCTTTATTCCCTCATTTCTGTGGAGAACGAAAAATGTAACCAGTTCATCCCCCTCGAAAGCTAAGATTGAATCCCGATCTGAATCTTCATTAGAGAGTTTTACACTGTTAACTGGTGTACCAGTAAACCGAAGTTGTTCCGCCGTTAATGTATATTGGTCAATCGCATTTCTGAATCTCTCATTGTAAAAATAAAGTTGCATCTTCTTTCCACCTTCCACGAAAAAACTTGCTCTTATTGTAATAGATTCTATTTAAAAATCATAATATTTCTACTATCTTTATGCTGCCTTTTTAAAAATGTTTGTCAGAGTCATTCAAGGCTAGTAGCAACTGTTTGATTATCCGGCAAAAAAAGAACCCTAGACTTTTCGTCTCAGAGTTCTGATTGAATAACAACATATAAGGTTATTATCGTATTACTTTCGTCCAACTAATCCCCAATAAACAACTAAACTAAAAGCCGAGATTAATGATAGAATTAATAGGATATTGCTATATAAGGATGCATTTGCAAGATGGATATATCCTAATAGACTGTTTTTCATAGAAGGTGAATCCATCATCGCAGCTGTATAGGCAATCCCTATCGATGCAGCAACATTCAAAACGAGATTATAAAATCCAACCGCAGTACCGGAATTTTCCTTCGCAATCGTGCTTACGCATGAATCTATCATTGGTGCATACATAAGTGCAAAGGAACTGGAGAATAAAATCATTGAAATTACAAACACAACCACCGAGCTTTGGACAAAAAAGCCACCTAATAATACACTAACAGTAATGCCAGCCATGGCTACAATAATAGATTGCTTACTTCCAAGAAATTGAGCAATTTTTCCGGAAAGTGCTCCAACAGTTGCGGATAAAACATAGGCAGGAATCAATAATAACGAAATCGTATCCAGTTTCAAGCCATAAATGTTTTCAAGCAAAAATGGAAACAGGAAAATATACGCTAATTGAACTGAGTAAATGACAAAAGCTACAGCAAGAATTGATACAAAACGCTTATTTTTAAAGAAGGAAATATCTATAAATGACTTTGAATTCTTGCTGATATAAGCAAGGAATAGCAATATTGCCACAATAAAAACGAGTAAATAAATCCAGTTGAAGTTTGAAATATACAACATTAGAAATGCGGCGATGACACCAACAAGGAACAAGCCAATAACATCAACATAGCCGCCCTTTCCGTTTTCCTTCGGAAGATATTTTAAGATAAAAGGAAGAAGAACGATGGTGATAAGGGCTACTAAAAATAGACTTGTCCAATGTAAATACGTCGATACAAACCCACCTGCCAATGAACCAATAACAAGTGATAGGGCGTAACTGCTCGTACTGAATCCCAAAAATTTCTTTTGTTCATTTTGCGGTAAATGTTTCGTAACATAAATTACGTATAATGTTTCGGCTGCAGCTAGCCCAGCTGTTTGAATGATACGTGCGATAACCACAAGCGTAAATGAATGTTGAAACAGATAGCCCATTACTGAACCGGCACAAATTAAGATGATACCAATGCTCAATAGTCTTCTAATACTGATGGAGTCAGCCAAAGCGGCATAGACGACGGCTCCAATGCCAATGACAAGACCAGCCAAAGTGGATTGCCAGCTAACTGTTGTCGCAGAAATGCCAAAGTCTTTGGCCATATCTACAGAAATAATTTTAAATGAATTGTCGATTACCAAGCACAACACAAACAATAATAATAAAACCGGGACAGCCTTTTTTATCGTAACGTCTTGTGCTTCTGCCTTATTCATACTAAAGGTAGCCACTGCTACACTTCCCCTCTCCATTGCCACAGTTCTATGATGTGAGCAGAGCCAGGCTTCCCGCCGCTCCGCCCCTTTTCCATACAAAGATGTGATTTACCTAAGCAAGCTCCAAGGCAATTTCCATCATATTTGTAAACGCAGTTTGTCTTTCTTCCGTTGTTGTTTGTTCATGTCTAAAAATATGATCACTTACGGTTAGAATGGTCAATGCATTTACTCCGGCATGGGCAGCATTCATATAAAGTCCGGCTGTTTCCATTTCGGCACATAAAATGCCCATCTTACTCCATTTTTCCAATGCTGTTTGATCGGCATTATAAAAGAAATCACTAGAAAGCACATTTCCAACATGAACAGGAAGACCTTTTTCGTCCGCCACTTTCTTCGCTTTTTCTAATAGTGAAAAAGAAGCAATATTCGAATACTGTCCTGGAAGATTGTATTGCTGTACATAGTTAGAATCAGTTGAGGCACCCATGGCAAAGACGATATCATACAAGTTCAATTGATCCTGAATCGCTCCACATGACCCAATCCGAATCAAATTTTTCACGCCAAATATATGGATAAGTTCCCATGAATACAAACTCATGCTCGGTGTGCCCATGCCCGTTCCCATAACGGAAATTCTTTTTCCTTTGAATGTGCCAGTGTAGCCAAACATATTACGAACATCATTAAACTGGACAACATCTTCCAAATAGGTTTCTGCAATAAATTTTGCCCGCAAAGGATCTCCCGGTAAAAGGATTGTTTCGGCAATTTCGACACCATTTGGTTTGATATGAGGTGTTTCTTTTAATTCAGTTGTACTCATGATGATTCTCTCCTTTTGATTAAATAAGTGATCTTGTTTCCGCTTTCAAATAATGCATTGGATGACGCTTTGATTAAACAACGTTGTATAGTTGTATAAATAGTTGTCTATTATTTTTACAACCAAAGAATAACATACAATTATTCTGTAAGCAACAATTATTTTTAACGATAGTTTTTGCTTTTTTAATCAAAAGCTGTGTTAAAAGTGAATGTTGATTTCCGTTCCAGGCGCTTCGCTTTCCGCGGGGCGGGCGGTGAGCCTCCTCGGCGCTAAAGCGCCTGCGGGGTCTCACCTGTCCCGCTGCTCCCGCAGGAGTCTCGCGCCTTCTACTCCAATCAACATTGCGCTCAAAATCAACAATGTGCTTTAACACAGCCTAATCAAAAAAAAAACAGTGCATTTCATAAAGAAATGACACTGCTTTGCTAGTCGGTGAAAGGATTATTTGGCTGCATTAATTCTAATTTTACTAAACTCTTTTGGTATATAGTATTTGTTATAAACAACGGGATATTGGTCGCTAATATAGACGCTTTCCAGAATCAAATCACATTCCTCGCCCTTAAAAAGTTGATATTTCTGGAATGTTTTATTCACGGCAATTGAACGTTTGATTTCAATGGTTGACGAATTAGCAAGTTCATATACTTTCTCTTCAAGCATGGCTAATAATTGCTTATCATTTTGCAAATCTAGATTTAATTCTGTCACGGTTTCGACTGCCATCATTGTAAGGGCATAGGCCACCACTTTTTCTCCACTTTTATACCAGCGTTCACATGCAACAACTGCAGCCATCTTTTTCCTTAATACTTCCTCTGCATAGTCGCTGACTAAATCAATCCTGAAATTCAGATCGACTTCATCAATTTTTTCCGAATGGCATTTATAAAGCGGATTTCCAACTTTCTCGAGGCCTACTGTCTGATGGTTTTGATGGGACTTTGTAATAAAATTCCCTTTCCCATGGACATTTCGGACCAAGCCATCATCTTGCAAAAGAGCCAAAGCCTGTCTCAGTGTCATTCTGCTTACCCCCAACTTTTTAGCAAGTTCAGGTTCCGTAGGCAGTCTGCTATCTGGTGGAAATGTCCCCTCCATAATCAGCTTAAACAGCTTATCGTAAACAATAATGTATAATGGCTTTTTTGATTTAGTCAAATCCTCTTGATTGAAATTCATGCTTTCTCACACCTATTTTTTGTTTTCAAACATGGCATCTATAACTAAGTCGTTATAACCAACATTGAATATATTTTAACATCATTATACCTTAAACTCTCGAATGGAAAAGTCCAAGAAAAAAGGAATAGAAGTAACTGGGACTACTTTCTCGTAATATGTATAATATTCCAACACTATTTAACTGATTTAATTAGATGGCTACATACTATGGATTCGTATCAACATTTTCATCCCACCTAAGCTTGTTTAACGAATGAGCATTAAGAAAAGTTTTAAAAAGATAACTTTCAATTTAACGAATAAGTAATATCTAATTCATATTTTATTAATAATTTGGAGTTATAGTAACTACTAGAGGGGATAGCATGCGTGGCTATCAGGGTATTTGGCGAAGGTGGAGCAAGTACTTGCAGGGAAGTGTTTGTTTTTCCCTATGTCGATATTGCGAAGGGATTCCCAGTATTTTTCGCATAATAAATAGCTCGGAGTAATTCTCCAAGCCATTCTTCACATAATTACTCGTTTTTTCTAAAACACTTGTTACCTGAAATAAAAAACCTTGGATTTAAGGTCTAAATTTAGGTTAATTTTCTTCACATGCAGCTGATGTAAGAGACCAGAAATGCTTTTGCCCGACCACAGCGGTTCCTCCATTATCTACGCACGATTCTAATATAAGTTTGTTCGCTTGATAATTACTTTTTATTTGAGTGAACCTAACAACTCCAACTGTTAAGATTATGATGGTTACCATTATTGCGGCCAACACATTTATTTTATTTTTATTCAATCCCGAGCTCCCCCTTCAAGTTAAAAAAATAAAACCCATCAGAGATAAACATATTTACTTACTATTAAAATACAATTCAATGAAAGAAATCAATGTCGTGGCGCCCACAGCATGACTGAGACGCCAATTAAACAAATAAATGCACCAATCCAATCGTATGTATCAGGGGCCTTTTTATCAACGGCCCATCCCCACAATACAGCAAGAATAATAAAGACGCCCCCATAGGCAGCATATACTCTGCCAAAGCTTGGGAATTTTTGAAGGGTAGGGATGATACCATACAGAATGAGGATGATGCTGCCGATTATTCCATACCAAAATGATTTATCTTCCCGCAGCCACAACCAAACTAGGTAACCGCCGCCAATTTCCGCTAATCCTGCAAAAATAAATAATATAATTGAATAAACCATTTATTCCACTCTCCTCACCCAAAGATTTATGCCTCGTAATGCGTTTATAGGGGGCTTACCCTACTCATTCTCAAATCATCAAAATTTCCCGAATATCTTCCTCGCTAAGAGTAGAATTTATTTTTTCCTCAGAATCGATGATTTCTTCGATGAGATGGCGCTTCTTGTCTTGCAGTTCATTCATTTTTTCTTCGATGGTCCCTCGGGCAACAAGCTTGATGACCTGAACCACGTTTTTCTGTCCCATTCGGTGAGCACGGTCGGCTGCTTGTTCTTCGACTGCTGGATTCCACCAAGTATCATATAAAATTACGGTATCCGCACTCATCAGGTTCAGGCCCGTTCCTCCAGCCTTCAAAGAAATCAGGAATAAATCGCGCTCACCCTGATTAAATCGTTCGCAGATTTGCACCCGTTCTTCTGCGGGAGTTGTTCCATCAAGGTAAAAGAAGGGCAGTCCTTTCGCCGTTAACGCCCTGCCAATAAGCTCAAGCATTTTCGTGAACTGGGAAAAAATTAACACCCTTCTACTAGATTGCTTTGATTCTTCGACAATCTGCAAGAGCTGTTCAAATTTCGCTGAACTTCCTTTATAACCGTCGACAAACAAGCTGGGGTGGCAGCAAATCTGCCGCAGCCGGGTCAAACCAGCTAAAATTTTGATGCGATTTTTCCGAATCGTATCTTTATCGAGGTGCTTCAACGTATCATGCCTCAATTTCGCCAAATATGCTGCATACAGCTTCTTTTGTTCAGGAAACAGCTCCACTGATTCCTGCGACTCAATTTTTTCAGGAAGTTCTGCAAGCACATCCTCCTTTATCCTGCGAAGTAAAAAGGGCCGGATTCTTCGGGCAATGTTTTTCCTTGAAAGCTTACTATATTCCTTTAAGCCGCGGAACAGTTCCGGAAAGACGACGTGAAAAATCGACCACAGCTCCTCTGATGAATTCTCCACCGGTGTACCCGTAAGCGCGAAACGGTGAACAGACTGGAGCTTCTTCGCCGCCCGTGCCGTTTGCGTCAAAGGATTTTTAAATGCTTGGGCCTCATCAAAAAACACCGTATGAAACGATTGTTTCTCAAACCAAGTGATTTCCCGGCGTAATAACGGGTAGGAGGTGATCAGCACATCAAAATCTTTTACTTCCTTCAACAGTTTGGACCGCTCAGCCTTATTCCCATCGATAACAACCGCTTGTATCTCAGGACCTGCAAATTTCTTGATTTCATTCAGCCAGTTATACGTCACGGATGATGGGCAAACAACGAGGACTGGCTGCTTATTTTTGCGAATATCGGGAAGCACTGACACGACAAACGCGATGCTTTGGATTGTTTTTCCGAGTCCCATATCATCGGCTAATATCCCGCCAAATCCATAGTAGGCAAGGGTTTTCATCCATTTATACCCAAGCTTTTGATAACTTTTGAGTATCGGGTCCAAGCTGGTTGGCACCTCGAACTCCAAGCGGCCGGGATGGTAGAGGTGATCAAGCAGCTGCCGGAAGGATTCCTCCAGCTTGAAGGCATCGCTTACATCAACTGAATCAAGTAGTTGAAGACTCCTTTCAATCGGTAAATCTAAACCGCCTGCGATATCTTTATTTTCTACATGCGGCGACTGAAGAAAACGCTGAATTTCTTCCAATTCTCTTGTCTGGAGCGAAAGCAGCGTGCCGTTTGGCAAACGATAATATTTCCGCTTTTCCTCTAAAGCCTCTAATATCTCGCGTATCTGTTTTTCCGGAATACCGTCCATTTCAAATTTGAATTCAAGCCAATTGGTCCGTTCCTTTTTGACCCTCACCCTTATCTGTGGACGAGCATTTTCTCTAAAAATTCGATTTCTTACGGCCGTCGTTGCATAAATTTGAACCAGCTTTTGGAGCTTCGGAACAATATAGTACAAAAACTCATACTCGAGTTCTTCATTATGTAAATAATAGCCGCCGTCTGTTTTGGCAAACGAGCTATCCTCGATTAGCTTTAAGATCTCTTCTTCCTTGTCCACATCCCTAACCATCATCGTGCCTGCAGGGAGTTCCCTGTTTTCCAATGGGTTAAGAACGATATTTTCGTAGTGAAACTCATGCCCAGCTAAGAGACGATTCTTGACACGGTCAAGGTAGAGTTTGGCGGACAACGGCGTCTTCATCCATTGACTGGTTAAGCTTTCAGCTATGGTTACCTTGCCTAACTTTTTTAATCCCTGGGCCACTTTTTCCAGGAAAAAATGGAGTTGCTCCTGGGGTATCGGAATTTGATCGGTTCCGGAAGCAGCGAGCATCTGTTTCAGGTCTGAAAGCCGTTTACAGTCTTGAGTTTCCAGCTGCTTAATTTTCCCTTCAAATAAAACAGTCCGATAGGCCTCAAGGACAATCATCTGATGAAAGCCGTTCACCTTCAGTTGATAGCCCATTCCTTCCGCTTCTCTAAAATCAAACTGTAATGGCAGCGATTCATCTGTTACGTGCATTCCCGCAAAGGTTCGTCCATTATATTCCAGATCCACTTGCGGTGCTTTAAGCAGTAAAGGCAGCAGCCGTTCCCATGTAGTTGGCGGAATATGGAGTGTCTGATGGTTTTCCATCTCTGACTCAGCGTTACCATACACCCTTTCATCACGAATCAGGTGGATGAGCTGCTGAATAACCGCATCTGTTTCATTTTGAAAACAATGTAGACTGGGGTCGTACGTGAATGAAGTGGAAAGTAAGCAGCGTTTTCCTTCTCGAACTTGCTCCAAAAAATCGCGGATATTTCCCACTTTCGTTGACCCTAGCTTGATTTCTATCCCGAATATGTATCGGCCGTTTCCGATTTCAACTGGTTTACAGGTAATTTCGACATCAAGCACTGTTCTTTTTTCAAAATGAAGCTGGTGACCGCTTGAGCGGACAGGCGGATCAGTGAAAAGAGTCCTTAAGCCTTCTGCAAGTCCCTGATTAGCTGCCGTGGAAGGGATGGTTCCTTGACGCTGGTGGTCGTAAATCGCTATTAAAACAGCTGCAATATGCTGACAATCCTTAGCAAAGGATGCGAGCTTCGGACAGCTGCATTCGGTTAGGATATCTCCATGGGCATCCGTTTCAACTGTTACATGAAACTTTTCCTCCCCAATAACGGTTGCTTGACAACGATTAGGCTGATAGTGTTCAAAAGTTACTTTATCCGAACGATAAAAATAATCTCCTCGTTTGAAGGAGACCATGCCACACATTTCTTGAATGACTTTATGATTTAATCTAATGTTCACGCGGCTTGCTCCTTCCTTAAGGATTATTAGTTAATATCCTGATTGTACCATAAGCCTGAAGCACGCGAAAAGGATGCTCTCCCCCGTGAGTTAAAACGTAACACATCAGTGGCAGGCCCAATCTTCAAGTTCGAGTATTTTATTAATATACGGGCAAATTACAGTAAAAGATATAGACAGGGGTGTTAAATACATGAAAAAGTCTGGTTGGATTATTATTGTTTTATTGCTTTTGATTATTTCCGGGTGTACTACTACAAACAAGCCTGAGAAACATGGAAAGAATGCGACGAAATCAGAAATAAAGAAAGAAAACAAGGGAGAGGACAGCGCACAGCAAATGGATGATAGTAAGCCGAAGGATCAGTTGGCGGGCACCGATTATCGTTCTTATCAGCATATGGATTACAAAGCCAAGATTGCGCCAAAGTTTGCAGCCGATGAACTGACTAAACCTCCAGCAGGGAATTGGACAACAAATGGCGGAGATATTCATAATAGCAGATATTCTCCCCTAGAAAAGATCACTGCTTCAAATGTAAAAAATTTAAAAGTGGAATGGGTCACAAGCTTAGGTTCGGGTTTAGAATTTAAATATTCGGGTGAGGCGACTCCGCTTGTCTATGATGGGGTCATGTTCACCACTACAGGAGCCAACCAAGTCCAAGCCCTCGATGCTAAAACGGGGAAAATGATTTGGGAATATCGCCCACAGCTTGCTGATGGATTAAACACTGTCTGCTGCGGGTGGACAAGCCGCGGGGTGGCATTAGGCGACGGAAAAGTCTTTGTAGGATTATTGGATGCAAGACTGGTCGCTTTAGATCAAAAGACCGGGAAGGTGTTATGGGAAACGAGGGTGGATGATTGGGAGAAAGGCTATACGATTACAAGCGCCCCCCTCTATTATGATGGCAAGGTCTATACGGGGATTGCTGGCGGCGAGTATGCAATAAGAGGGTATGTTGCCGCCTATGATTCAGAGATAGGCAGACAAGTTTGGAGAAGCTATACGCTGCCTGCACCAGGCGCCAAAGGAAGCGATACCTGGCCGAAGGATAGCAGGAACTGGCTGACAGGCGGTGCCCCGGTTTGGCAGACTCCAGCCATTGACCCGGAACTGGGACTGATTTATTTTTCAACCGGGAATACCTCCCCAGACCTGGATGGCAGCAAAAGGGAAGGTGATAATTTATTTGCCGACTCCATTCTGGCGTTGGACGCCAATACAGGCGAATACAAATGGCATTTTCAAGAGGTCCATCATGATATTTGGGATATGGATCCTTCCAACCCTGTTGTTCTATTTGATGTAAAAATGGGCGGACAGATGAGAAAAGGAATGGCCCAGGCCGGCAAAACAGGGTGGCTCTACATTTTGGACCGGACAAACGGGAAGCCGCTGATTGGTATTGAGGAAAAGCCAGTTCCGCAAAATGCAAACCAAAAAACCTCTCCTACCCAGCCATTTCCAACTGGAGATGCCTTTGTACCGCAGGCAGTCACGGAGGAAGATGTTAAACGTGATCTGCCAAAAGATTTTAAAGGTGAGATTGGCAGTATCTTTACACCATTCTGGGATAAGCCGATGACCCTCAAACCGTCGCCTCAAGGGGGCGCGAACTGGCCGCCATCCGCCTATAACCCGAACACAGAGTATTTTTACGTATTGGGTAATGACAATTATTTTGCTTATGCCCATTACGGGGAAGAGGAAAAGGATCGGTTTACAGAAGGGAAAGAGTATATCGGTAGTGTCTGGCAGCCGGTAGAAAAGTCCCCAAGCCGTGGCACCGTGACCGCACTCGACATTAAAACGAATAAAATCGTTTGGCAAAAGAAGTGGGATGCAATCGCCTACAGCGGCCTTTTAACAACAAAAGGGAACCTGGTATTCACGGGGCATAATGACGGCCGGATTATTGCCTATGATGCCTCCAAGGGTGACCAATTATGGGAGTTTAAAATGGATGCCGGCGCAAATGCCCCGCCAATCACCTATGAAGTCGATGGAAAACAGTATATCTCCATCTTCGCCGCCGGAAATACATTAGCGGGAACAAAACATGGTGATAAAATTTATACCTTCTCATTAGAGGGTAAATATGGATCTGTCAAGGATATTCCTAAGGATAAAATCAATACATCACCAGTCAAGAATAAGGCTGCTAAAACAGAAAAGCAGCCAGCAGCCGATAAAAATAAAGCCAAAAAGGAAGACACCAGCACGGCAGCAGGAGAAACTGTCTATAAAAACAATTGCTTGGCCTGCCATGGTGCAGGCGGCGGAGGCGGACATAACGGTCCAAATTTACAGCAGACAAAAATGGACTTGGATGCCATCATTAAACAGGTGACAAATGGAAAAGGCCAGATGCCTCCGTTTAAAGATACGTTGAGTAAAGACGAAATTCAAGCAGTTGCCAAGTATGTAAAGAGCCTTGGCGGCGGATAATGCAAAAAAAGGTAATCGTCCCGTTTTAGCGGACGATTACCTTTTTGATTATTTTTTATTAGTAGATGCCTTTTCTGTTAAAGAAAGATGAATTAAGCGGTCATCTTTTTCAGTTGGTTTCCCGCGTTTGTCACGGTTACTGGTAATCGTATACAACTCATTGTTCTCTACTAGCACATCCCTTAATCTGCCGGCATCTCCGTAAAACTCATGAAATTGCTTATTTGTGAGGTCATAGGTAAATATTTTTTTGCCAGCTAATGAAGCGACAAAAAGTTTTCCATCATTAAAAGCCATACCTGATGGTGCCCAAGTTTTCTCACCTGATTGAATAATCGGCTTCATCATGTCCTTTGCTTCTTCATCCCCTTGAATTACTGGCCATCCATAGTTCTTCCCTGCTTGAATTAGGTTAATTTCATCATGCCCTGATTCTCCATGCTCGGAACTATAGAGGTTCTTATCATTATCCCAAGCCAACCCCTGAGGGTTACGATGACCATAGGAGTAAATATATGAATTTTTATATGGGTTGTCCGCTGGAATACTGCCATTTACATTCATTCTTAAAATTTTTCCGGCTAAACTGTCAAGTTTTTGTGCATTGTTCGATTGGCCAACATCTCCTGTAGTTGCGTATAACATTCCATCCGGACCAATTTTAATCCGGCCGCCGTTGTTTACCACGCCGCCTGGAATCCCATCTAAAAGGACTTTTTCTTCCATCCACGTATTACTTTTAAGTTTGAGCGAAATAATTCGGTTTAGTGTTTTACCATCTTTCTTATAGGTATGATAAGCAAATGCCCTCTTTGATGTCGCAAAATCAGGTGCTAACGTAAAGCCAAGAAAACCGCCTTCGCCTTCATGGAAAATATTCTCTGAAACCTTTACATTCTGCACATCTACTAAGCCAAGATTGCCGTCAATTTGAATGACCGAACCGTCCCGCTGACTTAAGAAAATCCAACTGCCATTCTTGTTAACCGTCCATGGGATATTCAAATGATTCGCATTGACACTCCCATCATCCGAAACCGCAACCTCTACCGCCCTTTTGATTACCTCATTTGCATCCTGCTGAAAGGAACCCTGTTTTTTATCTGCATCATTCGCCACATCCTTACCATCCCAAAACAATGCAATCCCAAGCCCTGCTGCCAAAACAACCCCCAGCACGCTAAAAAATACTGACCTTTTCAAAATACCACCTCAAAATATAATAATTTTCTCCAACAGTGTAGACAACTTTCGGACTATTTAAACTCTTTTAAAAAGAAGGTGCCTTAACTCCAGTGAGTTAAAGCGTTAACGCAACGGGTGTCAGGCACCAATAGTCAAGAGGTTTTGTCTTAAGACCATCGTTCACCATCTTTAGTATCTGTTTCCGTCCTTTCGGATGAACCAGAAGCAGGTCTACGGAACTAGTCTTGGATCAAAATACTAGGAGAGAATAACTGTTTTGTTGAAAATTTACATTAGCTTAATATTCTAGATATTTTCTCAGATTATAATAGGGTCGTCATCATAAACAAGGAGGAGCGACATAATGAGAAACAAATTTTTTAAGAGGTTTTTAAATTTACTAGTTATTGCTGCGCTGGTTCTACCAATCTTCTCTAGTATTTCCATACGTGCGCATGCAGAAGACACTGTATCTGTTAAATTACTTTCTGTAAATGATTTACATGGGAAGATTGATGTAACTGGAACTGTTAATAATGTCGATTATGGACGCGCAGATTATTTGGCTACTTACTTAAAAGACCGTAAAGCAACCAATCCAGATAACACGCTGATTATCCATTCTGGAGATATGATTGGCGGAAGCTCTCCGGTTTCAGCCTTGCTTCAAGATGAGCCTACAGTCGAAATCATGCATGCTATCGGATTCGATGTAGGGACTGTAGGTAACCACGAATTTGATGAGGGTACACAAGAACTCCTTCGGATGGTGCATGGCGGAGATCATCCAAACGGTACAAAAGGTTACAAAGGGATGAACTTTCCAGTTGTTGCTGCTAACGTGGAATACAAAGATACCGGAAAGCTCGTATTCGATCCCTATGCCATTAAAGAAGTAGCTGGTGTAAAAATAGGCTTTATTGGTGTAGCCACGGTTGAAACACCTAATATGGTGATGGCTACTGGAATTAAAGATATTCGATTCACGGACGAAGCAGCTGCGGTAAATAAATATACGGAAGAGTTAAAAGCGCAAGGAATTAAAGCAATTGTCGTTTTAGCTCATGTTCCCGGAGATCAAAGCGGTGAAACGGCCACTGGTCAAATTGCCAAATTAGCGAAGAGCTCAGATGACGAAGTAGATGTCATTATTGCTGCCCATAACCATGTGAAACTTAATGCGATTGTAAACAACAAGCTAGTTGTCCAAGCATGGGAATATGGAAAAGCTTTTGCAGACATTGATTTGAAAATTGATCCTGTGACAGGTGATATTGTTGAAAAACAAGCGGAAATTGTGGATGTTATTCAAAAAGATGTAACTCCCGATCCTGAAGTCAGTGCCATTTTAGCTAAATATCATGAATTGGTTGGACCAATATTAAAAGAAGTAGTGGGTGTTGCTTCCGTTCCAATGACTGGCGGCTATCCGATAAAAGGTATCATTGGTGACAATGCGCTAGGAAACTTGATTGCAGACGGAATGAATTATGAAATGAAGTCTGATTTTGCGTTAATGAACGGTGGAGGAATACGTGACATTCTAGGTAAAGGCGAGATTACTTGGGAGAATCTTTTCAATATCCAGCCATTTAACAACACGTTGATTACGGTTACCATTCCAGGATCTGCATTGGAACCGATTTTAAATGCGCAAATTTCATCCTATGGACCGGACGTTTCCATTGGCGGTTTCTCTTATACTTGGAATAGTGCGACAAACAAAGTAGTGAACATCTATCTTCCAGATGGAACGCCAATTGATAAAAATAAGACGTATTCACTTACGGTCAACAATTATATGTACGAACATGCGACTGATAAATATAAAATTCGCCAATATGGCAAAAACCCAATTCAAGGACCTGAAGATTTACAAGCCACTGTAAATTTCGTGAAAAGCATTGATGGGCCAATCCATTATGCAGGGGTAGGAAGAATTTCGGAAGATACCAAAGCGCCTGAACTAGCGGATGCGAAATTACCTGCGGCCGACTTCAGAGATGGGTCCTATCTTCATGATGTTACCATTGCCTTAGAAGCAACAGATGCAGGTATTGGTGTATCGCATATTGAGTATAGCCTTGATAAAGGTGTCACTTGGAACCGTTATGACAAAGGGCTTACTGTAAATAAAGCGGGTAAAAACTCTATTCAATACCGTGCAATCGATAAGGTGCATAATGTTTCAGCGACGAAAAACATTGATGTAGTCATTACATCTGCGACAGTCGAAAATGCAATTACTCTAGTGAATCAAGCAAAGGGTAATAAAGGAGTCAAAACTTCTCTTATCGCTCAATTGGAAGACGTGATTAAAACATTTGAAAAAGATCAGGAAAACAAATCATATCAATCTTTAGAAAAAATTAACTCACGTATTAGTAAGCTCTCAAATAAGGATCTAGAAGAAGTGGATAAAAAGGAAATCATGTCCATGCTTCAATACATCATTGAACATCGAACAGCAAGTAGCGGAGAAGAGTTCCCTGCCTTAAAAGCAAGTTAGTTTAGACAAAAAAACAGCGGTTTTCTTCTGTAAAGAAGACCGCTGTTTTTTTTCAATGTTTTACTATAAATATTGCATACTCTTTATAATGTTCCTGCAGATTGATAACCAGACAATATTTCTGGTAAAATCATCTAAAAGGATTGGGAGAGGATTTCCATGATTACATATCCGCATTTACAAAATGGAGCGTCGATAGGGGTAACCGCACCATCTTCAGGAGTACCTGCCGAATTACACGAACTCGTCAAACTTGCATGCAGCCGATTAGAGCAGAAAGGTTTTCAAGTTACATGCGGCGACACTGTGTGGACGCAATACAAGGCAAAATCTGCACCTGCGCTAAAACGGTCAGCCGAATTTAATGAGATGATGACTGACAGTGACACCGACATCATAATTCCCCCATGGGGTGGTGAACTATTGATGGAGGTTCTCGAACATATTGACTATGAAAATATTAAAAATAAGTGGGTATTAGGCTATTCCGATATTAGCGGCTTACTTTTAGCCATCACTTTGAAGACAGGAATCGCTACTGCTCACGGGACAAACTTAATTGATTTACGTGGTGAATTTTCAGACGAAACGACAGCCAAATGGGAGTCCGTATTATCGACAGGCACAGGTGAATCTGTCCTACAACATTCCTCGGTTCAATATCAGAAGGAATGGAATCACGCTGATCCCTCTCCTTGCGTTTTTCATTTAACAGAAAAAACTGAGTGGAAAACTGTCTCCAATCGTAATGTGAAGATACAAGGCCGCTTGTTAGGCGGATGTATTGATATCATCAGACATCTAATCGGAACACCATTTGGTGATGTTCGAAGCTTTAGAAATCAACAAATCAATGGAGAGCCTATTATTTGGTATTTGGAGAACTGCGAAATGAACACTGCAGATTTACGGAGGTCATTGGTACAAATGAAATTAGCCGGCTGGTTTGATCATTGCTCAGGCCTAATGTTCGGCCGAAGCCCAGCAAATACGCCGGTCGATAACTATACGGCGGAGGATGTTTATCAAGACCTGGTTGATGAACTCGACATACCGATTATTTACGACATTGATTGCGGCCACGTTCCCCCACAAATCACCTTCATCAATGGTGCTTATGCTGAGGTTGAGGTTGCAGAAGGAAAAGGAACCGTTTTGCAATTTTTCCGGCCATAATGGAACTTCATATGGAATGTATCCGTAAAGAAAGGCAACTCCCTGAAGTTGCCTTTTTATGTTCAAAATTAAAGGGTTGATTCATGTGATTTCTAATTCCCCTGTTTTTCATATAAGTAAAAGATATAGTCTGTAGATGGACCTGGATACCCTAATTGACGGAGCATAGCCGTAATATTTCCCCTATGGTAGGTGCCGTGATTGACGACATGCTGGACCAATTCTGAAATCCGTGTTTCCAGTTGACCATGCATCGGATGCTTAAGCGTCTTATTGGCATCTAAATCATCTTGGCTGCTTAGAAAATCTGTATATTGCTCCGAGAATTTCAAATACTCTCTTTCCATTTCTTCGAGAGTTTTATTTTCCATTTCCGCGGAATACTTTCCAACAAACTGCTGTATTTCTTCATAGTTTTTATCTGACATCGCACACAACCAAACTACATCTGTTTTAAAAAGATGGATCACGACCTGTTCCAAACTTGAAAACACACTCTTTACTTCCTGGCGATATACTTCATTAGGCAAATCCTTTAAGTGGTTAAAAACCCGCTTATTCGCCCAAACATGGTAATCATACAAACGCAGCGAATCCTGTTTCATTGGTAAAACACCTGCCTTTTTATAATTATATTCAATCTATATTTTCTCTAAAGAAGACGTATTTCCTTTTTTCTATAGGTACAATTAAAAATAGTTGCACGAAAAGTATGAATAGAGTATCCTATATACATAGAAATTCTACATATATAGAATACTTATATACAAGGAGATCTGATGATGGAAGATGAGCAAGTAAGAGTTTTTGATACCAATCGGAATCCTATTGGAGTAGCAACTAGGGAAGAAGTCCACCGACTCGGGCTATGGCATGAGTCGTTTCATTGTTGGATTGTTAGCCGTGAAGAAGAAATCGATTATCTTTATCTGCAGCTTCGCTGTGAAATGAAAAAAGACCATCCGAATCTGTTCGATATTACCTCAGCAGGACACTTATTAGCCCACGAATCGGCATTGGATGGCATTAGAGAGATCAAAGAAGAATTAGGAATTGATGTTACTTTTTCAGATCTTATACCATTAGGGATCATCAATTACTGTGTCAACCATGAGGACTTAATTGATAATGAACTTGCACACACATTTTTATATAAAAAGAATCTTTCCTTTGATGAATTTACCTTACAGAGGGAAGAAGTTTCAGGGATCGTTAAAGTTAAATTTGCCGATTTCACCGACCTTTGGATTGGAAAAAAACAAGAAATATATATGATGGGATTTGAGATCAATCAAAACGGGGAAAAGCTCACTATTGACAGAATGGCTGATAAAAATCAGTTTGTCCCGCACGAGCTTTCATTTTACGAAACAATTATCCAGTTGATTTCAGAACAACTAAATGAATGAAGCTAACCTGCCTTTCAGCGAATCAAAAATCAGGCGAACAGTAATGGAAATTGTTCGCCTATTTTTTGATTCGCAAATAATATAAACCTTACCGTACGGACGCGTGAAGATATTATCCCTTCTTCAATATTTTCATATTGCACCACTTTTCCTTACCTTTTTTGTTAATCACATATTCTCTCCCTTCATTTTCAAGCAAAATTTGACTGCTGTTTCTGTTTTCTCGGTCCCCACGGTTTGAAGACCGAAATTACGAACATGGAAACTAGAGAAATGATCTGGAGGATGATTCCAATCCACATCTGCCACTTGTTTACCGTATAAGCTGGATTCAAAAGAGCATTGACCCCATCATTTGTTGTCAACGTTACCGCGTTTAGCGTCAAGAAATACATAGCGATGGGCCCAAGGACTATTGAGAAAAGGGTTAGTCCTTCTTTGACGATTATCCAATAATATTTGAATAATCCCCATTTGGTCAGCACAGATAGTAAAATTCCTGTTACAACCGTTCCAATCGTCGAAGCACGAACAGTTGTCTTGGCAAGCACATACATGCTGCTATAACACGCTTTAAGCACACCCGCATCATCCGTGGTGGCAGCAGTTATACTTAATATCAGAAAAACGAATGCCGTGCCTAACATAATGGCTGAAAACAATAGATGAAGGATTAGTAACCATTTTCTCTTAGTAATGCTAAGTCTTTTCATACACGGAAACTCCTTTCTTCAAAATCTCTATTATTTATGTTACTAGGGGTATCTAAATGGACTCTAAACGAAATCTAAAAAAAGTATAAAAAAATAAAACGGCCCTCACCAAAATGTGAATAGGCCGCTAAGAATTCCAAATAGCTCAATTTTTCCACCACAATTAAACATTAAAGCGATACCCAACACCCCAAATCGTCTCAATATATCGCGGCTTTGATGGGTCCGTTTCAATTTTTTCACGCAGTTTGCCAATAAAGACGGTTACCGTCGCATTGTCCCCGATAGAATCCAGTCCCCAGATTTTTTCAAACAGCTCGTCTTTGCTGAAAACCCGATTTGGGTGGATCGCCAAAAATAGCAGGAGATCAAACTCTTTCGAGGTGAACGGAACTTCCGTTTCATTCACATAAACCTTACGCGATAACTTATCAATGCGAATCCCTCTTATTTGGACTTCGTCCATTTGTCTCACCCGGTTATCTGTCATTAATCGATCATAACGAGCTAGATGTGCTTTAACCCTCGCCACTAGTTCGCCAACACTGAACGGCTTGGTCATGTAATCGTCTGCACCAAGTCCGAGACCGCGTATTTTATCGATTTCTTCCTTTTTGGCTGATACCATTAAGATGGGAATGTTTTTCTTACTGCGTACCTGCCTGCAAATCTCAAATCCATCCGTTTGCGGAAGCATGAGATCGAGAATAATTAGATCATAATCCTCCTCCAAGGCCTTTTTGAGGCCCAGGTCTCCACTGGTGGCAAGCTCCACCATAAAACCGCTAGCTTCTAAGTAATCTTTTTCCACTTCCACAATTACCTGGTCGTCCTCTATGATTAATATTCGTTTCACTCTTGCTCACCCTCATTATTGGTCTTTGGCAGCGTAAAATAAATGCTTGTACCTTCCCCTAATTGACTTTCGGCCCAAACACTACCGCCTTGCCCTTCGACAATCTGTTTGACGATCGCAAGTCCAAGGCCGGAGCCTCCCGTTTCAGTATTTCTTGATGGATCTGCCCGGTAAAAACGATCGAAAATATGGCTTAGTGCCCCACTCTCGATTCCCGGCCCGTTATCACGGATGTGCACAGTTGCTTTCGTCTTGTCGTCGAACAATTCCACTCTGATTTCCTTTTGAATCTTGTTCATATATATTAAGCTGTTACCAATGATATTCATCATGACTCTTCGCAGCTTTTCACGGTCGGCCATGATAGAAACCGGCCTAACAGTTTCAGCAAAGAACGTAAGATTGATTTCTTCCATTCGCGGGTCAAGGCGCAAATCTTCCACACAATCCTGTAAAAACAAATGAAGATCGATCGGTTCCAAATAAAACGGCAGACGGTTTAAATCAAGTTTAGAATATAACATCAATTCGTCAATCAAATGATCCATATCTTCCGCTTTTTTCGCAATCATATTGATATATTTTTCCTGTTTCATAGCGGTATCCGCAATACCCTCTTGAATGCCTTGAACACAAGCTTTAATTCCGGTGATCGGTGTTTTTAAATCATGAGAAATGTTGGAGATTAATTCTTTACGGTTTTCTTCGTACTCCAGCTGAAGATGGATGGACTCGTTTAACCTGATGCGCATTTCTTCAAAAGAAGCACCAAGTTCTCCAATTTCATCTTTCCTGTTTAACACGACTTCCTGTTCAAGGTTCCCTTCTTTTATTTGTTCCGCAGCATGTTTGAGCGTGTACAAAGGTTTAATGAAACTGCGGGAAACTAAAAAAGTAAGAAATCCATTGGTTAGCCCAATCACCAATAGGAGAGACAATAAAAGCAGCGGAAAAAACTTGCTTGCTTCATTAAAAAAAGATTTTAAATCAGAGAGCAAATACACCGTACCTGCAGTGCCATCGCTGTAGGTAATCGTATATTTTTCAATCGAATAACGACTTTTCCCCCAACGTTCTTGGGACTGACTGGTTTGCAGTTCTTGAATCTCTGTATTTAAATGAAGGTTGCTCACAAAGGGTGACGTAAAGCTAACTTGGTTATTCTTCAGCACCACAAGTCCTGTATGCAGACGATTCAATTGGCCGTCGGTTTTTTTCAAAAACTCACTGTCAGTAAATCGGTCAGGATCTGTTTGCGTCATAAACTTAACTCCGGCAATCAAATCTCGGCGTTGGTTGGCCGTTTCCCAAAAGGCCGGCATTCCCTTCCCACCCTCTGTACCTGCCATACCTTTATAAAAAGATGAAACTAGCGTTGTAGCTATTAAAACAAACAGGACGATCGGAATAATCGTCATAGCAATATAGGAAAGCAATAGTCTCTTCTTGATGGACATCGGCGAATCTCCTTAAAGCTGTTTTTTCTCGAACAGAATCACACCTGCTGAATATGTCATTATACAATATGAAACCATCAGAATGAACGAGTTGGCAAGTTTCGCAAAAGAGGCCCCGTTTCCAATCCAGAGAACATACCAGTTTGTATAGGAAAAGATCGACCATACTGAGATTACCGGGAATAGGAACGGTGCGAACTTAGCAGCAGCATAAATGAGAATCATCGTTACCAAGGCTCCACTGCTTTTGTTAAAAAATTGGGCGATGAACACCGAAACGAAACCAATGGCCATTAATGGAATAAACGCTGCCGCATAGGCCGTAATGATTTCGAGAAAACCACTCGCGATATTTCCACCTGGAACCAACCCTCCCGAAATGATAGTCGTAATCATTAGCACCCCGAGAAGAATGGCTAGAAAGATGGTGATAGCCGCCACTTTCGATGCAAACACTTTTGACCTTGTAATTGGGCGAACAAGTCCCAGCTTTAATGTGTTTGATGCTACTTCACCTGAAAAAGATTCCGATGCAGACATAAACAAAAACAACGGGAGTAAAGAAAACGTGAACAAACGAAGCATCAACATGGGAAGATTGCTGCCAAGTCCCAAATTATTATGCAAAAAAAGAAGAATAATAGCAGATAGCACTGGGAGCAAAATGGAAAGTAGCAGAAATCCCTTTGTTCTATTATGTTTCCATAATTTTTCCGTCTCATTTAATATATTGGCGATGATCATCATGATCTCCTTCCTTTGATGTGTGTAATTGGGAAACAATATACTGTTCTAACGTAATGCCTGGCTTCACGAATTCATTCACGCCACCAACACGGATCAGCTGCCCGTTTTGCATGATCCCAATTTGACCCGCAATGAGACTAAGTTCATTAATCATATGGCTAGAAATCAAGAAGGTAATCCCGTGTTCGCGGGCCAACTGCTGAATCGTGTTTCGGAAATTGACGATGCCCTCAATATCAAGACCGTTTGTCGGTTCATCCAAAATTACTAGCTTTGGTTTCGACAGCAAGGCTGAAGCCAATCCCAAGCGTTGCTTCATTCCGAGCGAAAAACCGTTTACCTTCTCTTTCTTATATGGAGCTAGACCTACCTGTTCCAGTACCTCGTCAATCCTAGTCTTTGGAAGTTCGGGATAAAAACGAGCAGCTAGTTTCAAATTATCGTAGGCACTCAAAAATTCGTATGAATCAGCCGTTTCAATCATGCACCCGACTTGTTGCATTGCTTGTTCAAACTGATCAGTCGTATTATTCCCAAAAATAGTGATACTTCCGTGGTCCGGCCGAATTAACCCGATAATGATTTTTAATAGAGTTGTTTTTCCTGCCCCATTTGGGCCAATTAAACCGAAGATATCTCCCTTCGCGATGTCAAAACGGATATCTCGAACACCGCGGCCATTCTTATATTGCTTAGAAATTCCATTTACTTCTAGTACGGTATCCACTTTTCAATCATTCCTTCCTCAGATGTATGTTTAGAGAGGACAACCGGACATTTCGCTGTCCGGCTGCTTTGCCTATTAATGACGCCAGCCGCGCTTCATTCCCTCATTTTTGATTTCTTCTATTTTCTTTCCCGTTAAGTCGATCTGTTCAGGTTTGGTTTTATTAAAATCGGAGTAATCAACATGAATTTTAATAGTAAGTTCATGTTTTTTCCCGGATTCATCTGTACCGGTAATCTGTATTTTCGCCGTTTGCTCTTCAAGGATATCTTTTGTGCTAATCTCAGCATCGATATCGATTTTTTCAACCTTAAGATTGTCTGTTAATTTCGGCATGTTGACCATCCAGTCTGGGATCTTTTCGGTTTTTTCGTGATTCGCAATCTTAGAGACAACTATTGATCCCACCGCATTTACTACTGCAGGAACCTGGTCTCCGGAAAGATGCAGTTCCGCATGCTTGCCACCGTTTGCTTGATTTTCGACTGTCGCAAGGTCCTTAATATTCCCCAGCAATGACCCAAAAACTTGCTCCACCGCTTTTGGCAAGTTCGAATGATCTCCTTTATGCTGCCATTTTGGAGCATTGATTTCCATGACCTTATAAACATCCTCTTCACTGCTTTTAAAAATAACCTTTCCATCTTGTCGAAATACTTTAATCGAGCGTTTTTCGGTAGAATCACCAATGGTTGCAGCCACGCTTCCAGCTTTCTGGTCCTTATTTACTTTCAAATCAGCAGCTCCTGTGACAAGCTCTTTCCCGTTATCTGTTATCGTCAAGTCAACATTCGTTGTTATACTCGATTCTGCCTTCGTATTTTTCAGCGCTGTTTTGTACGCATCATAACCAGATGTGTTTGCCATCGCGGAAAAACCACTTGCTAAAAGCAGTACTGCCCCGATTCCTAATCCTGCTCCCGCCGTCATCCATTTCTTTTTCATAGCTATACCTCCAAAGTACAATTTTTAAAAGCCTCAGCTGACTCTTTACCCGATAAGTCAGGCTTACCAAAGCTTTCTGTAATTCATCATACCTTTCATGTCTAAACCGCCTCTAAAGCAATTCTAAAAAAAGTATAAAATCTGAATGAAGATTATTTTAAAGGCTGTGTTAAAGAACATTGTTGATTTTGAACATAATGTTGATTGGAGTGGAAGGCGCGAGACTCCTGCGGGAGCAGCGGGACAGGTGAGACCCCGCAGGCGCTTTAGCGCCGAGGAGGCTCACCGCCCGCCCCGCGGAAAGCGAAGCGCCTGGAACGGAAATCAACATTCACTTTTAGCACAGCCAAATTAAAAAAGCTGCCATATAAAGGTTCATACCTTTGAGGCAGTTTGGCTACAAATGATTGATTAAATCTAAATAGTATTCTTTCAGCCTTTCTTTTAACATAGGCGGATCAATTATCTTTATGGATTTACCAAAGCTAGCTAGATAAGGAATAATAAAACCCATTTCCGAAGGCTCATATGTTCCAACCAAATAGCTATTTTCATCTTCTTCAATCACTTTCATAGAAGAAAAATGTTGTTGTTTGAATTTTTCAACACCTGAAGCAGTAATCGAGCATTTAAAACGAACAGCATGCTCAGTTGCTTGCCAAAGACTATGAGCGTTATCAATATTTACATACTTCAAATCTACTCTTGGTTCTAGATCTGCTACTTCTACTGACGTAATACGATCACAGCGAAAAACACGATATGCTGTTTTATATAAATCATAAGATTGGCAATACCAGAAACCTTTCATTGCATAAATAGAGATTGGTTGAATACAGCGAATGGTCGTTTGTTTTGGTGTTGTATAGTGTATCTTTAAAACCTTATTCTGAACCGCAGCTAACAAGAGTTCTTCTAGATAAGCACTTTCATGCGTTTGTTCTGTATGATAAAAAGCGACTCTTTTTTGAAAGCTTTCAATTTGCTCCCGATGTTTTGGTGAAACCACTTCTAAAAACTTCTCATTAATGGAATGAAAGGATATTTGAAAAGGGCTACTAGCAAAACTTTGTAATGCTTGCATGGAAAAATAAAGCGCAAAAACTTCTTGGCTCGAAAATGAAATCGGTGGTAATGTCATCGATTTCAGTAAATGATACCCGCCATACCGACCGTAATCTACATAAAGAGGGGCACCCATTTCCTCCAATGAGGAAATATCACGTAATGCTGTTCTTTTAGAAATTTGAAATTCATGCATTAAATCTTTCAATGTGAACCGTTGTTTCTGATTGATAAAGCGCAGCATCTGATTTAAGCGATCACTTTTTTTCATAAAAAATTCTCCTTATTGGTGCCATTAGTTGTCACCCTTTGAATGTATACTAATAAGTGTAAAAGACAAAATCGAAGGAGGCAATACAATGAATTTTGAAGTTATTCCTTTTTTATCGTTAAATGGACAAGGGGCTGAGGCCATTGCCTTTTATGAACAATATTTAGGGGCAAAGGTTTTATTTAAGAAAAATTATAAAGAAATGAAAGAAATGGATCCGCAGTTTACGTATGAAGATGCCCAGGACGATTATATTACGCATTCTGTTTTACAAATTGGTGTTAACAAAATCATGATTGCTGAAGAGGCAATGGATTCAACTCGTCCATGGCAATTAAGTAATAGCTTCTCATTATGTTTTCAATCGAAAGACTTCTCAGTTATTGAAACACTCTATAATAATCTAACTAAACATAATGAAGTGAAACCCTTAACACCTTTTGAAAAAACTTCATTTAGCCCGGGTTATGGCAGTGTACGAGACCCATTTGGAATCGTTATACAATTAACCGTAACAAGACATGATTTTTAAAGGTCCCTTCTCGAAAAGAAAAAAAGCCCTTGATAACTAACATTTTGTTAGTTATCAAGGGCTTTTTAGAATAATGCGCTATTTCTTTTTTATCTGCTTAATGTGTCGGCAATTTGAAGAACTATCCGTCCTCGTCCATGTCCCGTTTCACTCACTGAATGTGCATGCTGGACTTCATTTAATGTAAATATTTTATCAGCGATAGCTTTAATCTTTTTCTGAGCAATTAAATCTGCAATCGCCCTTAAATCCTCCTTAGAGGCCAAACTACTATTTTTTTTCGCATTAATTCCAAGTTCCTTAGCCTTATCTATTGGAGGCTGTTCCACAAGCGAAATCAACGTTCCACCGGGTTTGATAATGGATAAAGACCGCTGAAGAGTATCGCCACCTACCGTATCTAGAACTAGATCAACATCCTTTACAACCTTTTCAAACTGAGTTTTGTTGTAATCCACCACATTATCTGCACCAAGAAGACGGATAAAATCTACATTTTTTGTTGAGGCAGTCCCGATGACGTTCGCTCCTTTCCAGTGAGCAAACTGTGTCGCAAATGAACCAACTCCTCCGGCAGCACCATGGATGAGCACTTTCTGACCAGACACTAGTTCTCCTTCATTAAATAGAGCATTATATGCAGCTGCAGCCCCACCTGTAATCGTAGCAGCTTCTGTAAAAGTAAGATTTTCTGGCATAGGAATGAGTTCATCGACAGAAGAAATGGTATATTCAGTATAGGTTCCTTTAGCCCGACCAAAGACAAATTGTCCTATTTGAAAGTCTGTAACCCCTGGCCCTTGTTTTTCAACCACACCGGAAAAAGCAGAGCCAGGTATATAAGGAAAGTGAACAGGAAAAATATTTTTAGTTAACCCTCGTCGGATTTTCCAATCAATCGGAAGTACACCTGCCGCTTCAACGCGAATAAGCACTTCCCCTCCTTTTGGTTCTGGACAAGGTATATTCTCTATTTTCAGTTCTTCAGGTCCACCATATTGATAAACCTGAATCGCTTGCATCATTTTTGATGCCATAATAGTAGCCCCCTTTGCTCTATTCTATTGCTTATTATTTTCTCCCCAAAAAGTTATGATATCACTTAACATCGACTGTTTAATATCTTACAATTGTATAACCTTTTTCACATCGGCAAAAGGGCTGGCTTTTTCTACAACTTTAGATTGATTAATTGGAATATAGGAGAAACTTGTGACTCCATTTCGATATTTTTACTATAATTCCTAACGTAATACAGACATAAATGGGTTCATCACAATTAAGTACTTTTATTCTAAATCAAGTGTTTTGCCTGTTTCTACTAATGTCTTTGTGTTACTAAGGATCATCCACCATGCAGCATCGCTGTTCTCGTAATGAGGATCTCCTTCCTGCCACTGGTCATGAATAAAGGTTAACTTCGTACACGCGCCTACTGGCTCAAGCAGGTAAGAAATTCTCGATTCATATTCCTGTTTATCATCTTTCGTGTACGACTTTCCAGCAAAGTGGGTAAAACGGAGTAATTGATTAGGAACATGCTCTAATACATTCCCATAAACATGAACCGTTTCATCGCCATCAGCCCCCGGACCAACGTATTCCAACAGATCCCCAACTTGAAAGGTGGATCGGATCACGCTTCCACAATAAATTTGCTTTGTTCCCTCCGGCGAGATTAATGCCTTCCATACATCCTCTGGTGTTCCGCCAATATAAAATACATACTTCAGATCTCTCATTAATTAAATCCCTCCTAATATTATTTCTACCTCCATCATAAACAAACTTCACTGACATATACGGTCAGTGAAGTTAAAAGTTTTGATAATGTTTTACTAATTCTGAAGTAACTGTTACCATTTTCTCTTTTAAAAATAACGGTTCTAGAATCCTTATGGTCCTTCCATAAGGAAGAAGATAGTAGGGTACATATGTATTAATCGATTGCTCATCTATCCTAAAATGAGCATGATTTTCCGATCGACGGGTAAGTGCATGCCCAAATAACCAATGCTGGCATAAATCATCGAGGGCATGCGCCTGTCCTTCAATTTGAATGGAGATCAGCTGTTCAGGCTGATCTAAATCAGGCAAAAGTCCATTTAGAAAAAAAGAACGTGCTGAAAAATCTGCTGGACGATCAAATTCAATACCTGTTCGAGATAGACTCACAATCCGATTCACACGAAAGCTGCGTATTTCACGGCGGATGTGACAATAGGCGATGACATACCAATTGCCTTTCCAATAAATAAGACCATAAGGATCAATATTGCGTGGTTGAGGTGTGCTTTCATTTCCTTTTTGGTACTCCATTAATAGTGTTAAGCCTTCTGCTACGGATTCTTCTATTTCTTGCAGCAGCGATTCCAATTCTAAATTAGCTGGAGGCTGAATCACATCAAACCCTGTTTCATGACGATTAATATAATCCAATTGTTCTGGATTTGTATACATTTTCAGCTTTGTGACTGCCCTATTCAAAACCTCACTAAATGGATACCCTGCCTCTGATGCAAAACTTGCTGCATGAATCAGCGCTTTTTGCTCTTCTACATCAAAAAATAGCGGTGCTTTTGTAAACTCATGGAGCAAACTGTAGCCGCCATTATGACCTGCATCCGAAATGATCGGAACTCCGCTGGCACACAAGGCATCAACATAACGGTATACCGTGCGGATATTGATCTCCAATTCTTCTGCAAGTTGCTGGGCAGTCATTCGTTTTCCAGTATTGAGCAACCATAGTATAGAAAGCATATTTACAGCCTTGGTCATGAGTTATTTAGTCCCTTCTACAGCAACTTTGGCAAGTCCCTTGCATCTTTCATTCCTTTATACTTGGTGACGTAATATAAAGAGTTTCGATAACAACTCCTTATATAAAAACGAACTCTCATTTACTTTTTTCAAGTGAGCCACTTATGGCAATTATTA
This sequence comes from Neobacillus sp. NPDC058068, assembly GCF_042885335.1. Lineage (NCBI taxonomy): Bacteria > Bacillati > Bacillota > Bacilli > Caryophanales > Bacillaceae > Neobacillus > Neobacillus sp. NPDC058068. The sequence continues at coordinate 138,126 of NZ_JBHVSI010000011.1, forward strand.
GCTAAATGCTGTAACTCGTCTAGAAATGTACTAGCGTGATAACCATCGCAAACTGTATGATGCACTTGTAATGAAATAGGCAACAAAGTTCTATCTTCCTGATTAAAATATTTTCCCCCTGTAATGATTGGTAATAAAAAGTCGCCATCATTATTTATATTTAAGTTAAATCCAGTAAAACTAACCCATGGAATACTGGATATAGGAAAGGAATTTTTAGGTTCATTTTCTTTCGTAAAAAGACCCTTAACATCTGCGTATTGCTTTATATCCTCTTGATAGTTTTTATAAAAGACAGAAAATACATTTGAGAACTCAGTCCAAATGCAAGAGAATGTTTTATTATCATCATGGAAAATTGTATAACTAGGAATCATTTGATCCCAATACCCCAGAACTCCCTCATCATTAAAACAGGTTCTAAATTCCGGATGAGAGTTTACTATTTTACTTACCATATATATAAAGCTCGGGTATAGTTTAATCCCCTTGTTGCGCAGGTGTTCTAATAATGTTGTGATGTCTATATTTGCTGAAATGCTAAACGTACACTTTTGATTTAAATAATACTCGAAATACTGATTTCTATCCCAGTTTTCTCGATCAATTAAATTAAACTTCATTTTATTAGCCTCCTAAAATAGTTTTTGTAAGCCGCTGTCTTACATTGACTATATTAACCACACTACCTTTAGCGGACCTTTAATGAAAGTTTGTTTCCCCAATATTTAGAATTACTTGTTAAAAAGGACCGCTGCTGCCGTTATGGAAGCCGTCAGTCTTCTTAGAGTCATTTTTCCTATTGGTCATCCACCTTATTTTTTTGTTTTAGCTCTTTTAAAATTTCATTTAATAGTTCATGTGTCTTTTCGGTCTCCTGTCCATTTCTGTAGTGTATGAAAGCTACTAATACAAATATCCCCACTAATGCTCCAAATATTAAATTCATGATAGGAATCCCCCTAAGAATGACCGAATATATGCAATAAAATCATAAAACATATAGAAATTTTTGTAAATATATAACTCTGAATTTACTGACACTTCGGAAGTGAATAAGAGCATATCAAATTTACTCAATAAAAAAAGAATCCTTTTTGATCAATCTTTTTCAAAACGGATTCATTGTGATTGCCTCAAGGTATCTCATGCACCAAAACTTGATGTATTAAATGATTGCATTATTTATTTGGATATCCATTCATATTGAATATCAGGTAAATTCTCTTCATTTTCGTGTCCATAACCAATCTTTTTAAATCCATGTTTTTCATAAAACCGTTGTGCCTTTTCATTTACCTCAAATGTATATAATGTTAATCTACCACTTGATTGTTCTTTTGCTTTGTCTAGTAATGTTTGACCTATTCCGATTCCTTGATAATCATTATGAATATAAAGCTGGCTTACTTCCCTCTCATTATAGGCAATCATTCCAACTACTTGTTCATCAATTAATGCTAAATCTATTTGAAACTGTTCAGGTAATATAGAATTTAAAAAATATAGGTGATTTTCAAAGCTATGAATTTCTTTCTGGCCAATTGCCTGTTCCTTACTATCTCGCCACATAGCCACTGTCTGTTCAGCATACTTGGGGCTATACTGAGTTATGATGAATTTGTGTTTGTTCACTTCAATACCTCCATTAATGGAATTGCTCGTTCTTAATTTTAGCCATAACTTGTTCATTCGATATTAGGTTGGAAGGAATCCTTATTCAAATTTCTTAAAAATTGGCTCTGTTAAATAATATTGTTGATTTCGGTTAAGAACGAAAGGACCTTAATTGAGGGTCCTTTTCTTCAATTCATTATCAAAATTATCGTAGCCAAAATACGTCATTTCCCACAAACAATGTGCAAGAATACTTTCAAAACTCATTGAGTTTAAAGTGTCCGAGTCGATGTAAAAATTTAACCATTCATTGAAGTTATTACCAACAAGTGAGTAGCCAATATGCTCATCATCTCTACCCGAAACGTCAAAGTATAAGTTTTGATTATTTTCATCGAAAGATGATTGAAAAACTGATTCATCATTTTCATCCGTTTCAAACGCATTTATATAAATAACCATATTTGAATGATTGTCTTTTAGCTCAACATTATGCAGTTTTTCATATAGAACTCTAAAATCATTTTGAATATCCTTGATTTCACGTTCCATTCTATCTGAATAATGCAAAATGATTTTTTCCCAAACTTTATCAAAGGGGGTTGTTGAAACTAAATCCTTTAAGGTATTCATATACGCCTCCAACAATTATATTCGAAAGCCCGACAATCTTAGGCTTTCATAAGTTTCATTAATCGAGCACAAGCAACTATCAATAACCATTTTGCTTATCGTTGTGGAATCATTACGGAATCTGATTAAGTCCAGGAATTGAAACCAACTCAAATAATGGTCGAGGTATTTGGTTGCCACGCCTTTAAATCGGTCCATCCAGCCTTTTAAACGGCTATGATAGTTATTTACATTTTGAATATGATAAAGCCCTCTGACTCGTTCCTTTCCGTCAGATTTGAATGGGTAATGTTCTAACCCTTTATCTTTTGCATAGGTTTTGAAAGCGCGCCACGCATCAGTAAAAAGGGTATTCGATTTGGATAATTTGGACCCGATAGCTCTATCCAAACGGGATTTCACAATACGTCCTTGCCCTATCACTTTGGAAAAAGTCAGTTTTTGACTGTCTCTAGCAATCAACACACAAACTTGTTCCTTGCTGATGCCACGGAACTGAGAAGCACCGCCACGTTTTCGTGCTTTACGCCCTTTTAAATTCCGTTTCCCTTTTTCAGAGTATAGGAAATAGGTTTCGTCCATTTCGACGATACCAGAAAATTGGTCGAAATCCATTTGGTTCAAAACGGATAAAACCTTATGCCTCCAATAAAAAAGGGTGACAAAGTGGACTTCAATCAGCTCAGATGCCTTTCGTAAAGAGTAGCCTTCTATCATACATTGAATAAAATCCAACCATTTGTGAGGAAGGTGTGAACCCTGCAAAGGAGTGTTTGTGACATCGGTAAAGGTTTTACCGCAATCTTTACAGCGATAACACTGCCGTTCCATTGTTTTCATACCTGATTTGACGGAGTATTTTCCAAATCGGACAACATTATTTGAATTACAGTGAGTGCAAGTGTAGCCGTCTTTATGTTTCTGTTCGGACACCTCTTTAAAGATAGGTTCACTTGCAGAAGATGCCGCAAGAGATTTCGTAAAAAACTCTTTCAAACGAAGTTGGTCTGCGTATTAAGTTTTTGAATCTCCTTAATGATGTCTGTTAATGCCATTTGAAACCACTCACTTTTGTCCTTATTTATATTACTATTATAGAACAAAGGTTCGTGTTGTTCAAATATCAACATAATTGTTTAACAGAGCCTAAAAATTAGTTGATACATTTTATTCCTACAAACTGCCCTTTACTTGAACATCCATTCTTAACGATTTATATTCCTTGTCATTCCTACAGAAAATTTCTTGAATCCAACAGATTCATAGTAGGATTCCAGGCTTTCTGCACACATTAATTGCGGAATGACGCGATTGTGCTCACAATGTGCAACCATTCGCTGCAGCATTTCTTTGCCGATACCTTTGGACTGAAAACTCGGCAGAACACACACTCCACAAATAATTCCGGTAATTACACCATCAGAAATAATGCGTCCCATCCCTACCAACTTTTCTTGATCAAACGCATAAATAGCATACCAGCTTTGAGTACACATTTTTTCCAAATCATTAACGGTTAAGTGTAGTGAATTCCAGCCTAATTGTTCATATATGGTTAGTAGTTGCGTAAAATCATCAGGGCGTTCGATTGTATATTTTATAGTTGCTTCCACACAAAAATCTCCTTAACTCGTTTTTTTAATCGAAAAGAAGTAAAGTATACCCCCAACCATCCAATAAGGCTCCCAAAATACTAACCTCCAAAATGTGGCGTACCTTTCCAATTCAAGGTTTAAAATATCCATTGCACCTAAGGATATTGTTATAAAATTCAACAAACCATATAAAAAGAGTAATAGTCCAGAAATCTTCGTTATGAGATAGAGCGTCGTTTGAATCCAAGATTTTCTCCATTTCATTAACAGCATCATGAGCCATACAGCTCCGAGCAATTTGATGAATCCCGTTATCCAAACTATTTTTACAAACGATGGTGGTGGGTTTAATGCCATTTCATAAATGGATCCTCCAAGGGATCTAACACCAAACATGCCTCCCATTGCCCAGTAGAAACTCAAGCCGGAAAAAAGAATCGTCCATAACACCCCAAAAGACAATATCCACTTTTTAGTTTCCATAAAATTGCTCCTCATTAAAATGGCAATATTTTAAACAACTTCATTACTACGGAAATTATGTTGAACAACCGCTGCCGCAGCTGGAACAGCTGGAGCTTGAGCAGCTCGATCCCCCGCTATCGCCGCCGTCGCCACAATCTCCTGAACCATCCGAAGAAGCGGAACCGCAAAAAATGGCAGCGGTACAGCCGCTCATGTAATTGGCGGTATTGGCAAAGGCATATGCTTTCGCATAGTGCCAATAATCATCAAAATAATGGCAGGAAAAGAAAATCATCACTAAGGATAGAGAAGACATTTCGCCAAATGATTGCTGTTTCGAAAAATTGCCTTTTTTGTTTACTTGATATACTTTTTCGACTTCGTCTAATTGCTGTTTCATTTTAGTTACCAGATCGTCAATCATATCCTTGTTATCTTCATTTATCTTAAAATATGTTTCCATCAAATATTCTTTTTTACCTGCTTTAAATTCCTTTAATAGTTGTGAATCGACCGGATGTTTAAAATAGCTCCCCCACGTTTTCCAGCTGAATTTGGTAATTTGAAACAGCTGCGAAAAGACCCAATCAAAAAATGCCCGTTCCTGGGGTGCAGGCTCTGGACTTGTGTTCGGTGTATGGTGCAGCATGGTCCCAAGAAATTGCTCTGAAAACACCTGATATTTTTGCGTAAAAAGCAGCATATCATGCCAGATTTCATCTACCTCTTCACTAAACATCGGCGTTTTCTTTAAAATATTCGATAATAAGAAATAGCGCTTTAACTCAAATAATCGCCATTCAAATTCATCTTCGGTCCGTTTCGGATTCTCCTGAAGAAAACGCTGCTTCACTTGTTGAATATAATCATCATCTAATGCGCCGTTTAATTTATCAAGCAACGGCTGGATTGGAACATGATCAAGGACTCCCAGACGGGCCGGGATGTTTTCCTTAGCCAATTTCGGCCGTTTGTTTTTTATCATTGACGTAACTCCTGCACTTATCCCGACCAACAAAAGACCACCAACCACCAGTTCAGCAATCATGTAAATTCCCCCTTTGAACGAACTGCTATAGGTTCAATTCCCATCTAACTTATTTTACCATATACTCACTCTCAATATTTTTAATTTTCATTCACTTCGTAGTGAAAACCAGTTGAGAAATCCTTCATTTTCTAATTTCATAGTTTACATACCAACTTCCAGCTCTTTTTCAATATGCCATTGAAAAGGGTGCGAAACAAATTTCGCACCCTTTCTATGATTTGTGATTTCATGATTTCCAAAATGTTTACCTTTTTAACATTTATCCTTAACAACTACTTCATTATTTCTTAATATGTTCAGTTTACAATGGTATTGTATGAACCATTACTTATGAAGGGGGGAATCTAAATGTTTTTAAAAAAACTGGCAGAAAGAAAACTTGTCACCATTGACTATGATAAAAATGGTATTTTACAAACTATTAAAGGACGTGTCTATCGCCTAAATTTGCGTGAACAAATTCTTTCGATGAAAGATGAACAGCAAAATTCTTTCTCCATCCGTTTATCCGGTATAAGAAAAGTTTATTAACTTTCTTATACTTTTTTTTTATTCAATTAACGATATTAAAATCGGCATCATGTGATGACGCGAAACGGTCTCATCATGACATAATCCTCATGCTCCAAGATATGACAGTGCCATACATACAATCCTGCGTAAGGTCCAAATTTCATGATTATCCGAGTAACCTGATTAGAATAGGCAATGACGGTATCCTTCCGTCCTCTTTCTTGTGGAGTAGGAGGCCTTGCCGGGCCAGTGTACTCGAGAATTCCCTTCTGTTTATATTTTTCAACGTCAAAAGCTCTGCGGTCTATTACTTGAAAATCGATTAAATGAAGATGTATCGGGTGTGTATCGTTTGTTAGATTAATGAGATACCATACTTCTGTCTGTCCTAATTTAGGGTTTTCAGTTATCGGGGCATCCCAATCCTGATCATCGAGCAGCATTAAATCCCGACCGTATGAATCAACACTTCTTGTTAAAGTGAGAAACCTAAACTTTGAGGCTGTCTGCACTCTCCTTTTCGGAAAAGGCACCATGAAAGAGGGAATCACACTCGTATCATTGCTTGAAAGCGGCAGAACCACTCGAAATTCCATCACTTTTCCAACCGTATTAGAATCTACTGGCTCGCCATCTGGAAACGGAAATGGGGCATCATTTGTCATAACGATTCTTTTTCCTTCAAGTTTAGTGAAATCAATGATCACTTCTACCCGCTCTGCAGGCGCCAAAATGACTTCTCTGATTCCAATCGGGTATTCGATTAAGCCGCTATCTGTTGCAATATGGTAAAGAAGCTGCTCTGAATCGAGCTTAATTCGGTAAAAACGGGTATTAGATCCATTTAACAGCCGGAAACGGTATTTCCGCGGTTCCACATTGAAATAGGGCCATACTTTCCCATTCACCACGATAGTATCACCTGAAAATTCAGGTATGATAGAGGTATCTAATTCTTGCACCGGTTTTTTTGGCTGTTTCGGATAAGAAAGCGAACCATCTGGATGAAAGGATTTATCTTGGATAATCAGCGGAATATCAAATTGTCCACTTGGTAAATTTAATTCACGTTCCCGTTGATCTCTTATCAAATAAAATCCTGCTAATCCAGCGTACACATTGAGCCTGGTAATCCCGATGACATGATCATGATACCAGAGAGTGCAGGCTGGCATAAAATTATCATAGCGATAGATCTCCTTTGAAAAATGAGGTCCTACTTGCTCAAACCCTTTTGTGAACCAAGCTTCCGGATAGCCGTCGCTTTCCGACTCAACGCTTGCACCGTGCAAATGAATGACCGTTCTGACTTCTGGAACACTCAAGTGGGCACCGTGAATTGTATGGTCGACCGGCAGCAAATGCTTATCAGGCAAGTTGTTGATCCACTTTACAAAAACTTTTTCACCACTTTCAACCTCAAAGGTTGGACCTGGATAGACACCTTCAAAGCCCCAGACAGTTGTCTCAGGCAGGTCACGATGGAGCGACTGCTTGAATTGTGTCATATTCAGTTCATAATAAGTATGGAATCGATCTTTGTGACGAGGTTTTAAAACAGAAGGCACAGGGAGTTCATCAACAAATTTTGAAAGATTCATATGTCCGCTCCTAGTTATACAAATGGTTACCATCACTTTATGTTAAAAAAGCAATCAGTATCACCATCCATGGTCAACTCTTAACATTTTCTTCACCCTTTCTTAATATCTTAAGTCCGTTTCGGATTTTCCTGAAGAAAACGCTGCTTCACTTGCTCGTTAAGCTACCCAACTGGCTCTTTCTTAATGATTTCGGTCGCTTATAAGCTCGATAAGCTACCCAACTGGCTCTTTCTTGATGGGTTCGGTCGCCTATAAGCCCGATAAGCTACCCAACTGGCTCTTTCTTGATAGATTCGGTAGCTTATAAGCTCGATAAGCTACCCAACTGGCTCTTTCTTGATAGATTCGGTCGCCTATAAGCCCGATAAGCTACCCAACTGGCTCTTTCTTGATGGATTCGGTCGCCTATAAGCCCGATAAGCTACCCAACTGGCTCTTTCTTGATGGATTCGGTCGCCTATAAGCTCGATAAGCTACCGAACGGGCTCTTTCATGATGGATTCGGTCGCTTATAAAGCTGATTAGAGTAAAAACCAGTTGAGAAATCCTTCATTTTATGATTGGATTAAGAATAACAAAGGGGGATGGGAATGAAAGGGAAAATGAGGTTCATTACGGCTATGCTTATATTTGGGAGCATCGGGGTATTTGTCAAAAAGATTGATCTCACTTCTAGTGAAATCGCGTTTTTAAGAGGAGTAATCGGCAGTATATTCCTGCTACTTGCTAGTTTCCTAGTCAAACATAAGCCATCTTTAAAAGCATTAAAGGAAAATGCCATTCTACTGCTATTATCAGGTGCAGCTGTTGGCTTTAATTGGATCTTTCTTTTTGAAGCTTACCGTTATACGACGATTTCCAATGCCACGATCAGCTATTACTTTGCACCCATCTTTGTAATGATATTAGCACCATGGCTCCTGAAAGAAAAGCTAACGAGTGTGAAAGTTGTCTGTATCATCATGGCAATGGTTGGTTTGTTTTTAATCGTGAATAATGGATCTAGCGGTACAAGCGGTTCACAGAATCATACAGTAGGTATTTTCTATGGCCTTTTAGCGGCAGCATTCTATGCAAGTGTTGTCTTAATGAACAAATTCATCAAAAATTTGTCTGGGTTTGAAACTACATTAGTACAATTAATGGCAGCTGCTTTGGTCTTGTTTCCCTATATATGGTGGCAAGGTAACCTAAATTTTTCTAACTTAAACTTGACTTCAATTCTATTTATTTTAATCCTAGGAATTGTACATACAGGGTTAGGCTATTTTTTATATTTTACTTCGCTTCAAAAACTAAAAGGGCAAACGATTGCTGTTCTTAGTTACATCGATCCAATTTCCGCCGTCATCATCGCAGCGATATTCTTAAGCGAAAGCATGACATTCATTCAAATGATTGGTGGGGTCCTTGTTCTGGGCGCAACTTTTTTAAGTGAAAAACTAGAGATAAGAGTCGGGAAAAAAGGGCAAAAGCCTACTACTTCACCGTAATGGCACTGGATTCACACCCATAGCAGTGAGCGAACAGCGGAAGGGTTCTGTTCGCTTTTTTCTGTCAGTAATCCCTGCATTATTGAAAGGGATTCCGACTTAAAGAATCGAAAAGAATGGCAGGATGAGAATGGCAAGGGTAAGGAAAAAAACAGCCAGAGCACTAAATTTTTGTTTCTCCTTCCATAGGGTAATGGCAAAACCAAGGGTATAAAGGGTGATGACAAACAGCGCAGCGACAATGAAAATTTTCAACCTATTCCCCTGCCTTTCCGGTTTTTTTTGTTCGTTTACCAAAATCAAGAATGTCAATCTTCGTATTCACAACAATGTCTGACTTAAGATACGATTTTGCCCAATTAAATCTTTTATACTCCTGTATCGTTCCAAAATATTTCCGGGCATTCAAGGATAATGGGTATGGTACACCTTTTAATTCTGTTTGTGTTTTTTTTAACAGGTCCTCATTCACTTTTTTGATATGCCTTGCTATTTGTTTTTTTATGATTTGTTGGTTCCTTTTCTCTGTCAAGTTAACCATAGATGGGTTTGACATTATCTCAAACTTTAATGGGATGGTGATATCGATCTTTGGTCTGACGCCTTTTAAATTCATTTTTACTTTATTGTTTTCTGTTTTCATAAGTCTTGCTGCAAATTGCCTCTGATTATCGGAAAATGGATCAGGTATATCTATCAATATGTCTTTGATATTTGTTGTATCATCAAGGATATTGACAATGCGTGTTTCTTGACCGTTTATCTTATCCATCATCACCCCATTCTTGAAGACCGCCGAGCCAATAAATTGTGTATCATCCAACTCGCCAGTTGCATTCACTTGCCCTGCCAAGTATTCGTCTTCCCTTTTAATTTTACGATTCTTTCCCCTTTCTGCAGTTGTGTACATTGCCAAAAAAAGGTCTGTTCCCCTTTCCATTGTTTTAAAAAAACGAAGAAGCGTAGAATCTGGAATAAGCCCATTTTCAATTCCGTGAGAGATCATATATTGAAAGTACTTATGTGGTCTTGTTTCCATTTTAGGACGAATATGAAGAAAATACTCACTTGCCTTTTCTTTAGATACCGCTAAAAAACAATTCGTATGAATTTCTCTATCTTGTAAGACGTCGTAAAATACAGAAATAAAATGTTGCTCTTTTGCAAATTCCTCGGAAACAACAATAATTCTTAATAGATCATAACTAATAACTCGTGTGATGATGGCATTAGCCGTCCCTTTCGCCGCAATGAAATCATTTGCATCAAACGTGATAATTTCTCGTGGCTTTTCTGTTGAACCACCGCCGCCTTGCATACTTCCTACTTCTGGATTAGCCAGTAACATGGTGACTTTGATTTTTCCATCATGTTTTGAACGATCAAGACCGAGTCCAATCACATACGATTTGTCTTCAAGTTCGAGCCGATCCCAGCATCCTGCTAAGGAAGAAACCATGACGAGAAGCAACAAAAATTTACAAACTGTTTTTGTTATTTGCATGTTTAAACTCTCCCTTTACTAGTGCGACCAACCATAAAATGATGGAAATGGCAGCAAAGGTTGGACCCGCTACGTTTGCTATGATTGGTTTAATCTTTGAAATAACTTCAATTGATGGTTCTGGGATACTTCCAATCAATAAATATATCGTCGCAAGTGATGGAGTCAAAAATTCAAAATCTTTAACTTTAAAAATATGACCTAACATAAAGGCAACGATGTACAAAAAGGCTGTAAAACGAATAAATGCCGCCATAATCCATATCGTGAAAAAAATAATTTCGATATTCGGAATATAATTACCTAGCGAAATATAACGAATAGCTGTGTGGAATGGATAGTTAATTCCTCCTAAAGATTCATCAAACATGCAGATGAAGGTTAGGACAGAAATACTTATTTGGAAGCTGACAAAAGTAAAGGCAATCCATGTGCCTTTTCGAAATGCTTTGCTGGAAGGGATATAAGGAATGATCAGGGCAAGTATAAAAAAATCTCCATAAAGGGTTAAGCTTTGAGAGCTTTGTTTCAAAATTTCAAGTTTTCCGGGACCCCAAATAGGAAATAATGCTTGAATGTTGCTAACTTGAGTACTTAATAATAACGCCAGAAACAAGGATAGCACTGCAAAGTAAACGAGAAGATAGGAAACCGATCCAACATGTTGAATTCCTTTTTTAGCTCCATATGCACAAACGGACATTAAGAGCGCATAGATGATGAATGCAGGTGTCGTTGGAAAATAATACGTTCTAATAATATCTGTATAATTTCTCGTATCGAACGAAATAGCAAATGAGCTGATGACAAATATGAAAAGGCAAACAAAAAAGCCAATATATCTTCCAAGTAATGTTTGGATAACGGAAAACAGATTTTTGTCTTGAAACAATGACATCACTTTCATTAATAAAAAGAGAGGGATAAAAAAGATCCCTGCTGTAAGGATGGGAATCATCCACGCTGCATTTTGGACCTGATTATACAGCATGGATGGTGTATCTTCAGTTGCTTTCGTCCCAACCATTAAAATAGCAATGGACACGTATTCACGGATTCCAAGTTTTCCAGGCTGCTGTTTCATCTGCGTTTATCCCTTTCTTTGTTTGACCATATCCTTTGGTTTTAGATACCCTGGTCGAAACCTTTGTTTCATGGGAACATGACGTATAATTAAGTCCTTTGACGAGAAGAAATACGGTGTCATGGGTGCAAAGTATGATGTACCAAATGATTTTAATGAAACTATATAAAAGAGGCCGGCAATAAATAAAGCTGCTGCTCCATATATGCCGAAAAAGCCTGATGCAAAAATAAACAATAAGCGAGTTATGCGAATAGCGAAATTCATGCTCACATCGCTGACAATAAAAGAACTTAAGCCGCTCAAGGCGATGACAATGATGACAATCGGACTAATGATATTCGCTTGAACAGCAGCCTGGCCCAAAATTAACGCACCAACAATCCCGATGGTTGGACCAATAGGAGAGGGCACACGCAACCCGGCTTCGCGAATAAGTTCAAAGGCAATTTCCATCATTAAGATTTCAATGATCGACGGAAATGGGACTCGTTCCCTACTTCCAGCAATCGCCATTAACAAATCCGGCGGGATCATCCCGACATGATAGTTTGTAATTGCAATATAAAAGGAAGAGGCAAAAAGAGAGATAAATAAAGCAAGGAATCGCAAAATCCTGATGAAATTACCATACGGTGTACGCAGGTAATGATCCTCCGGAGAATGGAACAAGGTCCAAAAGGTAGCCGGAAGGACAAGACAGTTTGGTGAATTGGACATTAACAAAACGATGTGACCCTCTTCAATAAAAGAGGCCGCCCTGTCAGGACGCTCCGTGTTTAACAGAGTAGGAAATAAGGATCTTGGTCGTTCCTCCAGATACTGTTCCAATATACTTAAATCAAGAATACTATCCGTATCAATCGAAGCCAGCCGATCTTTTATCTCTTGAAGCAGTTCATCATTTACCAAGTCTTTTTCATAAACAATCAATACATCGTTTCTGGACCGTTTTGTAATAACTTGTGCCTCAGCAATCAGGTTTTCATTTTTTATTTTTTTACGGATTAACGCAATATTATCAGCCAGCTTTTCGTTAAAAGCCTCTTTTGCCCCTTTGACAATGACTTCATTATCGGATTTTTCAATGCCGCGGCCTTCAATTTTCGTCGTTTCAAATACATAGCATTGATGATCTCCATCCACAAAGAGCGCGGTAATACCCATAGTGATGTTTTCCGTAATTTCTCCAATATTAATGATTGTCTTTCCGACCGGGAAGGACACAATATCTTGAATCTTTCTTGAGGGCTGCTCGTTTTCAATTAGCGGCTTCACAATGCTCTTCTGAACCTGATCGGTGTCTACAATAGTATCGATATAAATGATAAAGGCACGGCATTTTAAAGATCGGATGGTAAACTCACGGATTTTGACATCAACATTTTTCGGTATACTAAACATCGCCTTAAATGTCTCTAAATTTCGCTCATAATGTCGGCTAATATCTTGTGTCTTCAATTCAATTGCTTTTGTATTGGATTGTTCGCTAAATTGTGGTTCCGTGTTAAATGCCCTTTTGAGTGACTTCCCTATCTTTTTTATCATCCTGAACCACCCCTAATCTTTATATAGTTTTCCATTTTTAGGGGTGGTTATGTATGGAATGGAATATCAATTCAAGCAAAAAACGGTATCTCCATTTTGGGAGATACCGCTTTTTGTTTTAAAATAACTTAAGAGCTTTGGCTTTCTGTATATTTTCGTCTAACAGCCCATGTAATCACTCCAATGGTGATTAGCAAAACTCCAATAAGAATGATGTTAAAGGTATTGGTAGCTGTTGAAGGCAAATGACTGCCGTGAGCCTCTGGTTTCTTGTCCGGACTCGTTCCTTTTGGATTGCCACCTTTCCCAGATTCATCCGGATTGGATGTACCGGGGGCAGAACCATCGGTAGGTTCAGGATTATTCCCTTGGTCGGTAGAACCATCGTTATTCCCTGGATTGTTTCCTTGCCCATCTTTAGGATCAGATGGTTCTTGCGGAACAGGATTTGGATCTGGATTTGGATTTTCATCCTTCCCTTTTGTAAATGTCCAGATATCGGAGACAGCTCTTCCGGTATAGTTATCTTCGGCCACTGCAAACCAAGAGTACGACTGATTCTCTGTTAACCCTTTCCATTCAGCTTGAGCAATAGTTCCACTCGGAATGTTTTCTGCCTTACCGATTTCAGTATCGGTATAAACATTGACTGTAAAGTAGTCAGTCGCGACGCGTTTTAGCTTCGGCTCCAAGTCTACTTCTAAATTCCGTTCATCCTTCTCCGGAAATTCAATTGGGTCATAATAATTATACTTATCTAAATACGGTGAATACGTATTAACGATAATTTTGTTATTTTTTTGATCAAAATGAAGCAGCTTCATGTACCCTTGACCGCCCTCAGGTCCACCCTGGTAGTCGCCAAGCATTTGATAAACTTGGCGATCCGGCACCCCATCGCCATCATCATCGATTGCATCAACCAATGTTTCCGAGTCATGATAATGGCCGCTAAGTACAGCAATGACATTTTTATTCGGCAGCACGATTTGCTGATATAACCGTTCGCCAATTGGACTGCGATTGCCGGAAACTAGAAGATATTCATGGAAGCTCAAGATTGCCTTACGGTGCGGATATTGTTTTAAGACATCATTCATCCACTTAATATCTTCATCTTCCACGCCCCAGCCCATGTATAGCATAATGAAATCATTTCCATTGGCTGAGATTAAATCATAGTGGCCGCGGTTATTTTTATAAGATTCACCATAGTATGGCTTGTCCTTAAAACGATCCTCACCAAACCACTTATAATATTGTGTATAATCACCTGTCTTATGATCGACATCATGATTACCTGCCAAAACTCCATACGGAATATGATTGTCATCCAGCACTTTCATAGATTTATCGGCATTCTGCCATTCGTATTCCACGCCTGCTTTATCGACAAGATCGCCTGTATGGAAAACATATTTGATTTTCATCTCATCCTGCTTCTCCGCAATCCACTGTGTCATCCGGTCATAAATATGCGGATAGCTTTCCGCATAATATTGCGTGTCTGACATCCACACAAATGTATAATCATACTGGTCAGGAGTTGAAGGGATTTCGTCTTGGATTAACACATTAATCTTATCATCCTTGACAAAATCGCTGACAGCCACATTCCCCTTCAATTCAAAGTCATCTTCCCCGGCGATTTTATATTGAATCGTTGACCAATTGCCAAGCTTATGATTCCATGCATACATGGCTACCTTTCTGCCCGGCAGAGATTTCCCCTTCCACTCCAATTCGACAAGGTCTGTTTCGTCAACTGAAGCATCCACGGCCACTTCAAACCGCTGATAAGGAAATTGCGTGTCTGAATCCGTCACTAAGTACTGCTGATCCTGCTTTGAAACAAGTGACATATCATCCGCCGTAAAGGCTTGTTCGCCGGCTGGAACCATTGCTTTTGGCGGTTCTGTATCGGTAGCATTTTTAAATGCCTTTACACGATCAGTTTGACTGGCATCATATTTAAAGCCCTTAAAGAAGGTAACGTCTAAATCGTCGTTAGTTGGATCGGTTACTTTTACCTTTAAAGTAGGATTCCCATCAACCGGAGTTGAACTCCTATCCGTCGGTGATATCAGCTCAGGTTTGTTTGGATTTTCATTCACAACTGAAAAACGAACAATCTTCTCTGCCTTATTTCCTACTTTATCAAAGGCTGTAACAGTCAGCGTATGGTCACCAGGCACCAATTTTGACGAGGCTGTTTCATATGGAACCGCTATTTCCTCATCATCCAGCATGACTTGAAGTGTTTGCACGCCTGCAATGGCATCAGCCGCATCGACCTGGATGTCAAACTTGCCCTTGTATTCCTTTCCATCCTCAAGGTTAGTTGTAATCACCGGTGCAGTATTATCGACGTTTACTGAAACAGTTACTTCTTCATCGGAGTCTTGCACCTTTACAACATGTTCTCCATCAGCGGCCTTCGTGGTATCCCATTTGTAGGACTTGGATGGCGCTTGATCCGCTGTAATCGTAAACGTAAAATCTTCAAATGGCCGATAGGTTCCGTCATCCCCCATATCATAAACCTTCGTGGGGTTATTTTTCACAGGGTCTCGTAAAATCGTGCCGTCTGCTAAAACCAACCTTACGTTTCTAATATCAAAATCATCGCGATTTTCTTTAGATTCCTCTAATTGAAATGGTGATGCTTTATTGCCGGAACGAATGGTAATCACATTTTCTCCAATCATAAGGCGATCGGCATCAATCGGTACGGTGATCGTATCCCAATTTGTGATGCCATCATCAAAAATCCGGATAATGTCATCCCCCATTGTGACACCATTTTGGAAAAAGGTATCCACACCACTTGCTTCAAACGCAAAATAAGCATCATGTTCCAACGATTGGTACGTATTTCCGGTCAACTCGGATCCATCAATGAAAAGTTTCACTTGGTCCGGTGATTCTGATTTAGATGTTCCTTTAAGAATCTTTTCTTTGGAAATAATCTCATTCGATTTCACATTTAAGCGCAAGCTTGAATCGTCCAAATCATTCGTTATAGTGATTTTATATGTTTCACTTGTTACTTCATTTGTACCATCTGACACAACAAAGTAATATTCCACGTATTGATTCCCGATGATTTCGGGAGAGTAAATCGTATGGTGATACATCATATCATTGAAATCTTCCGCTAACAGGACCTGGGTGTAATCCTGTTGATGGTTGGGACGATAAAATAAACGCACTGTTTTTACTTCCCTGTCATCAGAAGCATCGGCAACGATTTGGATGTTTTCCTTTTGATTTACTTCCGTTACTTTTGTCATGTTTTCAATCACAGGCTTGATTGTATCATCGCTAATATGGACAGGCTGTGCCGGAACCTGGGATGATTCAACCACTCCCGGTGTAGCGGCTTTCACACCAGCGCTGATTTTTGCCATTTTAGCGGACCCATCAAGCGGATATTTATAGAAAATCCCTTTATCCGGCTTGGTATCAAGTACATTTGGTTCTTCATTATAGTAAGCAACTGCGATTTCCTTTTTCGTATTGGTTGCCACAACGAGGCCTCTTGTCGATGCATTAGCCATTCCCGCACTATAAATTTTTACAATATCTTTGTTTTCCACTAAGCTTGAACCATAATTCGCATTAAAATCAGCAACTGTTTTATTTGTGTTTTGGTCGTTGATAATCCAGAAGACGAGCGTTTTTTTAGAAGGAATCACCACATCATCCGGTATGGACGGCCAAATAACGTCTGTTGTAGGATCAGTGCCATATCTGTACTGAATCTTGTAATCTTTAAAGTTCATGTCTTTATCCGTATTGTTATAGATTTCAATAAATTCATAGCCATCTGCTGAACCAACGTTAGTAGAATCCGGGACAAGCTCAGTCACTAAAAAGGCAGGGAGCTTATTATAATCCATATTGGTTTTCTTCACAGTAATGAGGTATTCTTCCGTCTTTGAACTATTGGTACCATCAGAAGCTTCGATATAATATGTAATATTTGATTCCACATTTACACCAGGGATTTCTACGGCAAATTTAGTTGAATCACCTTCACTTGCATTCATAGATATTGATGTAAAGGTTTCATCGCCTTCTTTTTTATAATGAAGGGTGACAAATGGTACGGTCATGTTATCTGTAACCGCTGCTTCTATTTTTATTGGTGAAAAAGCATCACTCCCGGTTACAGGTGTATGTGTAATAACTGGCGCCTCTTCGTCCTTAGGGATTTCATCCAAATTTACTGGTTTTACCGGAACCTGCTCTGCTTCAATGTCTCCAGGTGTCGGTGCTGCCAACACACGATATTTATCCATCGCTGTTCCTGATGCCGGATATTTGTATTCAATCCCCGCACCATTGTTATCGGTTTCCTCGCCTAAATAGCTTGCAGATACAATCTCTTTCCCTGCCTTATCCTTAATTACGAGGGCGCGGAACCCGCCGTTTGCAAATCCAGGGAAAACATCCTTAAACTCTACTACCTGCTCAGCTGTTAAATTCAGGCCAAAATTCGCATTAAAGTCTGCTAACGTACGGTTGCCATTATTAAACCAATAGACAATCGTTTGTTTTGGAGCGAGCGTAACAGCCGGAACGAGAAATGGCTTTTCCACGCCCGTGTCTGTATATTTATAAATAAATGAATAATTCTCTAGAGAAAGTGGTTGATTGGTATTGTTATAGAGTTCTATATACTCGTAATAGTCCGTCCCTGCTCCTTTAGAATTGGGAGATAGCTCAGTAATCAATAGCTGAGGAAACTGATTATAATCTTCTTCTCCTCCTTTTACTGCTTGAGAGGCAGCATTGTCATCTATTTGATTTTCACCTGATTGTGCAGATGTGTCTTCTTGTTGTGGACTAGATACAGAACCACCTTTTACTGAAGGAGTCTCCGTTAATGGTTCAATTGATCGACTTTTGTCAATTTCTGCATTTTGACTATCATCTGTTTGACTTGGGTCAATTGATTCATGTTGGCTATCACCGGGTTGATCTGATGCTCCAAATTCCTCTTGACCTTGACCTTGTTGACTTGGATACACAGGTTCACTTTGACTATTTTCGGTTTTAGCAGAATCCACATTTTGTTCGTCCTTTGGCATTTCTTCTGCATAAATTCGCTTACTTGGAGCTGCCAAACTAAGGTTTGATAGGATAATTGCGAACATACAGGCAAGTACGAACAGCTTCCTTACTTTCTTTCTAACCTTCCCCACTCTCATATTCTTCCCCTCTTCTCGTTTACATTTCCACCATGTACCATTCTACCTATATTTTGTTAAGAAAATTTTAAGCAAACGATAACTGTTTGTTAATTTTGTTTATTTTCTGTAAAAAAGGAATATTCCTTTAATGCCTATGATGCGCCCAAAATATGGTTTACAATAATATGAAACCATTAAGCTCTTGTTTACGTCTTACAAAGTGAAATCATTTTTGATACGAAAGGAATATGTAGTGTTGAAACTAAAACGGATAGGAAGTTCCATTTATCTATTTATTCTTGTGCTAATCGCTCTCCTATTCTTTAATCTGTTTTTTAAGGAATCTAATCCTTTTACGGAACGGAAAATAAATCATTCCGATTTTTTACCAACTGAGCTTCATCCAATTGTGAAGGAACGGACCAAACAATTAATCCAACAAGCTGCAGATAAAGGAATTGTCATCGTGATTACCGATGGTTTCCGAAGTGCGGACGATCAGAATCGGCTGTATGAAAAGGGTCGTTCGGCGGAGGGAAGTATTGTTACATATGCAAAAGGCGGAGAGTCCTACCACAATTTTGGGCTTGCGATTGATTTTGCGTTAAAGACCCCTTCGGGAAACGTGATTTGGGATATGGAGTATGATGGAAATAAAAATGGAAAGGCAGATTGGACCGAGGTTGTTTCATTGGCAAAAGCTTTAGGGTTTGAATGGGGCGGTGATTGGGCTAAATTTAAAGATTACCCTCATTTACAAATGAACTTTGGCTTGACTATTGCTCAACTACAGAATGGCGAGAGACCCGCTGAATCATCCGTGACGGCAGACATCCAATAAGGTGGCGTAAATGGTACTTTTTCGGTAAATTTCCGCAATAAATCAACATAGAAAGGCGAACAGTGGTAATCACTGTTCGCCTTTCATGTTGATTTAGGAATTACTTAATCCATTCACCATTCTTATTGACCTTGTAGCCATTGATGGTAGTGTTTGCTGCCATACTGCCATCGTTATATAAATAGTACCACTTCTGCCCAACTTGAACCCAGCCGGTTTTCATTTCACCTGATGACGCTAGATAATACCATTTTGATCCATCTTTTACCCAGCCAGTCTTCATTTCACCGGATGACGCAAGATAATACCATTTCGCTCCATCTTTCACCCAGCCGGTTTTCATTTCACCGGATGATGCTAGATAGTACCATTTCGCTCCATCTTTCACCCAGCCGGTTTTCATTTCACCGGATGATGCTAGATAGTACCATTTTGATCCGTCTTTCACCCAGCCGGTTTTCATTTCACCTGACGATGCATCAAGGAAGTACCATTGTGATCCGACTTTCACCCAGCCAGTTTGTATTACACCTTTTTCATCATAGAAGAACCATTTACCGGAAACAAGATGCCAGCCAACATGTAGATCATTTAGTTGCGGCATACCGGCGATATAACCAACACCGCCTTTTTTCAGGATGCCGATGCCCTCTTCCATCGCCTTCTCTAATGCTTGTTTATCAACCGCCGTTCCTTGGAAATTCTCAAGGTCTTCCCCAGGATGTTGATAATTACTTAAAATATAAGAGAATCCATTAAAGTTATCAAGAACACGTAAGCCTGTTGCCTCAGCTCCAACCGGTACTGAAAGCACACGGGATAATTCTTTTGTATCAATATTATAGGCCCAAACAAAGTTATTGGTGTGTTCCCCGCCATCTTCACCAATAAATAAAGTTCTCATGTTCTCAGAGTAACTTAAATTATCCGGTTTAGATACTTTATCTGGATTGGCTCTGTTGCCGTATGCATCAGGGGCTGTTAAATCTTCACCTACAACAAGGGCTTTCATAGCAGAGGCAACATAATTACTTGCAATCATATTGCCATCCTTATCTTTTTGCCCGCCCGTAAGATTTAATTCATATGTTGCACCAGCAAGAATTTGCGGTAAGCGAATATCATCCACAGGGTCAGCATGCTTCGTATCTTCCAGCATCCCTTTTCCGATTTCAGACATTGCCATATAGACCTTCTTATCTTTTGCGTTGACTGCAATTCCTTCCATTTTACGGAACTCTGCCGTTGCTCCTTTTAAGGCGGCATAGCGACGGGATTCCAAGAACGCTGCTGCTTTTTCCATTCCTGGTTTTACCTTCAGATATTCTATTTTGGTTCCGCTTGAATCTGTTTTAATCGCTGTAAATCCTTCAGTTGGTTCACTGGCTGTTTCAAAAATATCACTAAATTTTGTTCCTTTATCGATGATGGCTCTAATTTCATCATCAGTAGCATGTCCCAGCTTTACCCACTCAAGATTACCTGCTCCGCCATTTTCTGAACTAGTTTGTGAAAATTTTGCGGCGTATAAGGTACCAGCTGTTAAGTCTTTTTCTTTGTCAGCGACATACATAAACGTGACAGTATAGTTACCATCATCACCGAAGAATGCAGTTTTATTGTCCGGCATTACCTGCATCAATTCATGAGAAAAACGACCCGTACTATAGTGTTTTACTACACTCGTATCACCATTCGGTTGTACCGTTACTTCAGGAATCCAGCCATAATTATAGGGATTCCCTTTTGTTTCATCACCAAAATAAAGCTTGGCAAAACCTTTTACATTTGTTGAATCTTTATCAGTCCCTATTTCAGCCTCAAATTGACGCGCATTTGGCTCATATTCTTCCGAACCTAAATGGGTGCCCCAAGGAGATGTAGTTCCATTACACGGAATCCACAAGCCATTTACTAGCGAGAAATCAACCTTTTTTGCTTCTTTAACAGATAATTCACCATTCTTTTTATCTTGATTTAATGCTGCTAACGTCATAGAGGCTGGTACAACACCGTAAGCCGATTCCCCGGAATTATCAAGAGTTTGATATTCAAAATGAGAAATTAAGAATAGGTTCCCGCCAACATTCATTAAGCTGTTAGAATCTGGTGCATCGGAAATATAGTACGACTCTTGTCCCGGAACACTCTTGTCAATAATTGGATCACCTTTTGCATCAATTGGCGTACCTGCAGGGATTTTCTCCCCTTTATTTGTGACAATTTTTTCATCAGAAAGATATAGCTGTTTATATGTAAGTGGAAAATTCTTCTTTGCGCCGTTGCTATACGTAACATCCAAAGACGCACTTGTATAGGTTTTCACCATTTCTTCGATGGTAGCTGGAGCTTTCATTGAGTTAAACTTAAAAGAATTGATCGTGATATCCTTCCCTGCCGCTGCTGCAGGTGTTACTGCAGGAATCATTAAACTAAGGGCTAATACAGCAGTCAATCGCTTTTTCATCTTTTCATTTCCTCCCCTTTTTTCATTACCACTCTATTAAAACGCAAATATATTAAGCTACGGTTAATAGAATGTTGAGCGGATGTGAAGAATTGTAAATTTTCCATCTATTTTTTAAAGTGTATACACTAAAGTATCATTGGGCAAAAAGTGACTGTCATTTGTTGCCATGGTATACTTTAAGAGGTTTTTTTATATGAGAGGAGTTCTTTGAGTGGAGTTACAAAAATCGAATACACGTACGAAATCGATATATATGTTTTTGCTCGTTTCAGGGATTGTCCTTGTCGCATTTAATTTGCGCCCAGCCATTACATCAGTAGGACCGTTAGTTGCAATGATTCAGGAAGATGTTGGATTAGCACATTGGAGCGCAGGCTTATTAATGAGTTTGCCGTTAATTGTTTTTGCTATCATGTCCCCCATTGTTCCTAAAATCGCCAATCGGTTAACAAATGAGCGGACGTTACTCGTTGGTTTGATCACTCTTTTAATTGGGATAGGGATTCGCTCCATCTCAATGACGTTTTTTCTTTTCACTGGGACTCTTTTTATTGGGGCAGGGATAGCGATTGGCAATGTTCTGTTGCCAGCTGTTGTAAAGGATAAATTCCCACAGAAATTTGGTCTTATGACAAGTGTTTATTCCACTTCAATGGGCTTGATTGCATCATTAGCATCAGGAGTAAGTGTTCCTTTAGCAACTGGTTTGAACATTGGATGGCAGGGAGCTTTAATCGTTTGGGGAATTCCGGCCGTAATCGCTATTATGATATGGGCTTTTCTTCTCAAATTTAAGCAAGGAGGTCAAAAAGGAATAAAAAGAGTTAGTGCTACCTCTAATCACATCTGGCGTACACCTCTTGCCTGGCAAATCGCTATCTATATGGGATTTCAGTCCTTTTTATTTTATGTAACGATTTCTTGGTTACCTGAGATTTTACATAGTCGAGGAATAGGGATGGGGACTGCAGGCTGGCTGCTGTCATTTACCCAGCTTGTGGGATTACCCGCGAGTTTCTTCATCCCAGTCTTCGCAGGACGTTATCGTTCCCAAATATGGGTTGCTTTCGTGTTAGGGTTGTTCTCTGTTATTGGTTATGGTGGATTACTATTAGGCACGTCCTATCCGATATTAATTACAAGTATTATTCTAATTGGGATTGCATTAGGTGGAAACTTTCCACTTGCTCTAAGCTATATCGGGCTTCGTGCTCGAAATGCTAATCAGGCTGTCGAGTTATCTGGAATGGCACAATCAACTGGTTATGTCCTTGCGGCAGTAGGCCCCCTTATTATTGGATATTTATTTGATAAAACGCATATCTGGACAGTTCCTATTTTCACGCTTATCTTGATTTCTATTGTTATGATGCTATTTGGTATGTTATCAGGCCGCAATCGGTATGTTTAATGGCTAACAGAGACTGTTACTGTTTGAGTTGGTGACCGGATGCGGCGAAAAATAGGGAAAGTGGTCACCAATGAGGACTATTGTTGACCGAAAGCGCTGAAAAAAAGAGAAAGTGGTCACCAATGAGGGCTAATTGATGACCAGTAGCGGAGAGAAAAAGAGAAAACGTGACTCCTTAAGACAATTTGGGTAATTTAATGGAGGTGGATGGAATGAGTCAGCCTTGGTCTCCCGAGAAGGTTATTTCGGAAAAAAGGGCGAGTAGGATTATTGAGAACCAATTCCCTGAGTTTAAGCCAGTAACAGTGAAGGTATTGGGTGAAGGGTTTGATAATTCCGTTTTTCTCGTAAATGATCGGTACGTTTTTCGTTTTCCTAGAAGAGAAATTGCAGCACACTTAATTCAAACTGAAAATCGGCTTCTCCCTGTGTTAGCACCCTTGCTGCCAATTCCTGTTCCAAATCCACAATTTCAAGGCATTCCAGAAGATCGTTATCCGTGGCCATTTGGAGGATACACCATCTTATCAGGAATAACACCCACTAATTTGACACTCGAACAGAGAATGTCTTCGGTAGAACCTTTGGCTCAATTTTTACGTACACTGCATAATTTTCCGATAACAGATGCAAAAAAGCTCCAAATTCCTTATGACCAACTGGGGCGGATCAATATCACTAAAAGAAAACCAATGCTGGAAGCAAATATCGAATCAGCCAGGGAAAAAGGGTTAATCGACCTAGATGTAGTGGAGCAGCTGCAATTCTTTCTTCCATCCATAAAGAAACCTTTAGAGGATGAAACCAAAACACTCGTTCATGGTGATTTACATATTCGCAATATGCTCGTAAATGAAGATGGCATAGTTTCAGCAGTAATTGATTGGGGCGATACGCATATTGGACATCCAGCGGTCGATTTATCGATTGTTTATAGTTTTCTTCCTGCGGAAGGCAGGGAAGCCTTTTTCACAATATATGGTGATGTTGAACCTGAAATTAAAAAGATCGCAAGGTTTAAAGCAATTTATACAAACGTCATACTCCTTTTATATGCGGATGATCAAAAGGATGAAGAATTAGTAAACGAATGTCGTTCAACATTACTTTTAGCATTAAATGGATGATCTTTTTGCGAACAGTACCAGTCACTGTTCGCCTATTTCATTTCCACGGGAAATTTGACAATAAATTTACAAATGAAATATAAACAATTAACAAACTACTTTTATACTAAGTTTATAAAATCTAATCCTAAAGGAGTTGTTATCGTTGAAAGAATTCATGATTCGACTCGTTATTTTGATTCCCATTTGTACACTTCTTTGTCCTTAATGATCCAGCAAGTCATGCGATTAATTACAATTCCACTTTTGTTCCCCTACATCGCTTTTATCAAATATCTAATTGCTTTACCAGATGAAAAATCACCGCCCACGTTAAAAAGAAATGATGCCCCCATTTTTTATTTTTTCTCGCATCGTTTATAAGTTTTCTTCGACCTTTTAATCCATTATCTGAAAAAGAATCCTCGGGATATCGCTGTTTTCCATTCGGCCGCTAAACAAATGCCTATTTAGACCATACGCATATATGGGAACATCCTCACCCGTGTGACCTTTTGTTGTCCAACCTGTACTGGAGTAGTGATTGATGATGTTAATGAGTGTTTCCTTTGAGTCTTCTACTTCCATTTCTAGCGTTGATTCGATGGTTTTTAAGTCCTCTTCATGAAGTGAAAAGGGCATATGATGCTTTAAAATGGTCATATCTTTTGTATCATGCAATCGCCTGGCAATCACAGAAGGTGTGGAGGTAATCGATTTAATGACACTTGGATCCCATCTATAATTATCATTTCGAGCGATGCTCATTCCGCCGGTTGAGTGATCTGCTGTCGCGATAACAATCGTATCCTCTCGATCGGAAGCGAACTGAATTGCCGTTTTAAAGGCTGCTTCAAAGTCTTTAACCTCACTCATCGCCCCTACAATATCATTATCATGCCCTGCCCAATCAATTTGACTTCCTTCTACTAATAGAAAAAAACCATTTGGATTTTGCTGTAAGCGTTGAATAGCCGCTAGCGTCATTTGCGAAAGGGAAGGAACAGTCGAATCGCGATCAATTTGTTTCGGTAGCTCAACCGGTGCGAATAAACCAAGCAGCTGCTCCTTTTTATTCGTAACAAGCTCCTGTAAGTTGCTCACATAGCCAAAACGATTTTTAACAAACTCTTCTACTAAATTTCGATCATTGCGAACGAAATAGGATATTCCACCACCAAGCATCACGTCAATTTTCAGTTTGCCTTCTATTCGTTCATCAAGGTAGTCATCAGCAATTTGATCGTATTGTTCTCGAGATTCAATATGTGCTGCAAACGCCGCCAATGTTGCATGATTGATCTGACTTGTTCCTACTAAACCTGTAGACTTCCCTCGAAATTTTGCATATTCTAAAACTGTCGGAACAGATTGTTTATCAATGTTTAAACCAAGAGCTCCATTATAGGTTTTATACCCCGTCGCTAATGCCGTACCTGCTGCCGCGGAATCTGTAATATTACTTTCTCTATCTAATGAATAGGTTGATTGGGAGCCAACAAAGTATTGGTCAAATATAGTGGGAGTCATGAATCCTTTTTGGGAAGCATGATTGAAGTAGCGAAGACCGGTAGTATAAGAATAGCCCATCCCATCTCCGATTAGTAAGATGACATTTTTTACTTTCCTCGTTCCATTATATTTCAAAATAGGATGGAATGAATTCAGTTCACTATCATGTTGAAGAACGGCAGAATTTAACAAAGTTAACAACACCCTTTCTTTTTTAACGTAGCAATCATAACTGAAACCACTTATTCACACTCCTTTTATAACATATAAAAGGAAGAATTAATTAGATAATACAGTAATTTTACAAAAATTATAAAAATTATTAATATTCATCAGGATTTAATCCGATCGTTCTTAACCCGCTTCAGGAAATAAAGCCGAACTCCTTTAAATTGGTAGAATCTTGAATTATACAATAAAATGGCTGCCCAAAAATTAATTAGGGCAGCCTTTTCCTTTGGAGCCAACCAAACACTGGTTATTCCGTTAAATTAATCGAATATTTCACAAATCCTCCACTAGATGGTCCAATATATTTTATATTAGGGTACTGGCTAAGGTAATTTTGTGCCTTCGGTGATGAATCAAACACCGGTACCACCGTGCCTTTGAATTTTACAAACGACCAGTTTTGGTCCGCAGATGGATTAATCGTTTTATGCGCTTGAATATAGTTCGTGACAATTTGCCGATTTTCATCTGGAGCCTTTAAGACGATTTCGCCCTGACTGACTCCAGGGAAAGTGTTGCTTGAAGCACGATAGTTATTTGTCGCTACGATAAATTGTTGGTCTGCTGCGACAGGCTTACCTTGATACGTGAGATTGACAATTCGACTTGCCCCTGCATTGATGACATTTCCGTTACCATCATATTTAGCCGGTTTTGTCACATCGATTTGATACTGCACACCATCAATTACATCAAAATTAAACGATGGAAAATCCGGATTAATTAATGGCTGCTCGCCCGTTTTAGCTGGGTCCAGTTGATTGAATTGCCCGGCACTCATTTCCAGCCATTCTTTGAGCTGTGCTCCATTCACGATTTTTGCCTGAAGCGTATTCGGATACAAATATAGGTCCGCGACATTTTTAATCGCCAGCGTTCCCGCAGGAATGTCCGTATAATAATCAGGACCGTTACGACCGCCTGCTTTAAATGGCGCTGCTGCCGAAAGAACAGGAATCCCCGCATACTTACTGTAGGCTGGGTCTTTTAATTTTTCCACTAAATAATCGGTTTGTGCGTTATTTACAATTTGAACTGAAGGATCATCCTGAACGAGAGCAAAATAGCTATATATTGGAGCGGTCGTTTCTCCGACAGGTTGATTAACATATTTAATCGTTCCTTCATGCTCTGGTAATATCGCCTTCATTAATTTCTCATCTGTTTGCACAATCGATTTACCCTCTGCATCGACAATCGGTCTTAATGTGGCCTTACTGTCAACCACATTCCACTTTCCACGCTGCTTCTGTAATTGGAGGTCAATGACTCCAAGATGACTGCCGAATGCTCCTGCCATTACGACCGGTTTTCCATTGATGGTTCCTTTCTCAAGATTCGTATTTGCTAAATCTTTATAAATAGGGCCAGGGAAGGTGTTATGTTGGTGGCCAGTCATTACTGCATCAATGTCTTTTATTTGCGTTAAATAGTAAGCTGCGTTTTCCATTCCTGGCTGATAAGGCTCGCCGCTTATTCCCGTATGTGCAAGGGCAACAATGACATCCGCCCCCTTTATTTTCATCATCGGAACATATTTTTTCGCCGACTCAACAATAGATTTCGTCTCCACTTTTCCTTCTAAATTTGCTTTATCCCATTCCATAATCTGTGGAGTTACAAAGCCAATGACCCCTACTTTAATCATTTGCTTTTTTCCGCGGTTATCGATAATCTTTTTATTCAAAATGACGTATGGTTGAAAATAAGGCTTTTCTGTTCCCGCCTTATAGACATTCGCATTCACAACAGGCATTTTGGCATCATTAAGGGTTTCGGCTAAAAAGCCCAGCCCATAATTAAATTCATGGTTGCCCACTGTGGCGGCGTCGTAGCCTAATAGATTAAAGGCGCGATAAACGGGATGGACCTCGCCCTTTTTTAATCCCTTTACTTTTGCCACATAATCCCCTAAAGGATTCCCTTGAATCTCATCCCCATTATCAAACAACATCGAATTCTTCACTTCATTTCGTGCCTGTTTGATGAGGGTAGCAGTTTTCACCAATCCAACCTTATCGTCCTGTTTTGTCTGATAATAATCATAATTTGCTAAGAAAACATGGATATCGGTCGTTTCAAGCAGGCGAAGCTGAACAGTCCCTTCTCCCTGCGGCCGAATAGACCCGTCTGCCTTTTTGGCATCGGCATGTAAAGGTAGAAACTGTCCAGCCACGACCAGCATGGAAACTAAAAAGATGGAAACTTGTTTAACCAATCGATAAACCTCCCTATCAAAATCATACAAACGAAAATAGTATTTGTATCTTTTTCCAAGAATATGACTTAATAGGGAGATTTCACTGTTATTATATTTTTAGGCTCTGTTATAACTGAATGTTAATTTCACTGTGTTTGAAAAATAAACGGTAAAATTCCGTTTAAATTGGGAAATACCCATATTTCCTTAAAAATAAAGGGAGTATTTCCGTTTATATTATCCAAATCGTTGGATTTTGCCGTATTTAGAGCAGTTAATCGGAATATCTCCGCTTATTTCTGCTTCTCAAGCTTCCTCTATATACATTAGCCGGAAATTCTCCGCCTATGAATTTTCATACCTACACGAAAATCAACAATGAATAATAACAGAGCCTTTTTTTAAAAAATAAAGAGACAATGTTCCTGTCCCCTACCTAGTCCCTTAAGGAATTATCCTTTAAGATAAACTGAGCTAGTTCTTCCATTTGATCGGAAATAGCGCGATCACTTTCTAGCGGCGGGCAGATGACGCGGATTTGTTCCAAATAGGCTCTTGTGGCCGGCGCTAGCTCTTTCTCTGCCTGTTCCAAGTAAATCGCCTGCGAGGCACAGATCATTTCAATCGCAATAACTCTTGCTGAATTGTGAATAATCTCTCTTGCTTGCCGGGAGGCGATTGTCCCCATGCTGACATGGTCCTCTTGGTTGGCAGAGGTCGGAATGGAGTCGACGCTTGCCGGATGGGCAAGTACTTTGTTTTCAGAAACAAGTGATGCAGCCACATATTGGACAACCATCAAGCCGCATTCTAACCCTGGATCTGGCGCTAAGAATGGTGACAAGCCGCTTAATTGCGGGTTGACGAGCCGTTCCGTTCTTCGCTCGGAAATATTCGCCCACTCTGCGGCCGCAATCTTCAAAAAGTCCATCGATAACGCAATCGGCTGCCCATGAAAGTGCCCGCCCGAAAGGATTTCGCCGTTTTCGAGAACTATCGGATTATCCGTTGTCGAGTTCATTTCGACACTTAAACGTTCATTTACATAATTAAACGCCTGCCACGATGCGCCATGGACTTGGGGAATACAGCGAATGGAGTAGGCATCCTGGATGCGGATTTCCCCTTGCCGGGTAATCCGTTTACTGCCCTCCAGCCATTTCCTCATGCGCGATGCAACAAATTCAAGCTCCGGATGGGGCCTGACAGCTAATAATTCACTGTCAAATGCGGAGATTACTCCGTTTAGTGCCTCCATTGTTAAGCTTGCTGCCATATCTGCCGCTAAACCAACTCTTTCCGCCTCGTTAAGTGCAATTGTACCAACAGCCGACATCGCTTGTGTTCCATTGATGAGGGCTAGACCTTCCTTCGCTTCTAAAGAAACCGGTTGTAGCCCCGCACGTTTTAACGCTTCAGCACCCGGGAGAATTTCTCCTTTATATTCCGCTTTCCCCTCGCCAACTAAAACAATGGCAATATGGGCAAGCGGTGCTAAATCGCCGCTTGCCCCGACCGATCCCTTACAGGGAACGACTGGATGAACTCCGCTGTTAATCATATCAATTAGGAGCTGTAAGGTTTCTTCTCTAATTCCAGAGAACCCTCTCGCAAGTGAATTGGCTCTTAATGTCATCATTGCTCTTACCACTGGAATCGGAAGAGGTTCCCCTACACCGACAGCATCGGCACGCAATAAATTCAGCTGTAATTTGGCATTATCTGCGCGGTCAATCTCGATATCACTCAGTTTACCAAACCCTGTATTGACACCATAAACTACTTTTCCATCATTGATCTGCTTTTCAACCCGTTCGCGGCTTACTCGCACTCTCTGCCAGTTTTGCTCTGGTATCCCTACTTGTGCCTCTCCATCGGCAATACTTTGTACTTTATAGCGGTCCAATGTAACCCCGTCTAAGTCTACCAATTTTAATTCGACTAATTCTTTGCTGCTCATTGTGTCCAACTCCCATTACTATACTTTAGATGAATAATCGTCTTCCTTTTTCATTTACCTTTCTTTCTCCGTTTTCACCACTTCGGTAAATGGAACCTCTTTTCATTTACCTTTCTTCGTCTGTTTTCACCACTTCGGTCAATGGAACCCCTTTTCATTTACCTATCTTCCTCCGTTTTCACCGCTTCGGTCAATGGAACCAAATTATTATAAACTAGTTAGTATTATCACTAATAGAAAATAGTGAATTTAATAGAGTTTAGGGTCTGATTAAAAGGTTACGTTAACGAAAGCAGCATGGAATTTTGTAGAAACTGCTTGCATCAAGCCCCATCAGGCATTTTTATGGTTAGCATACCACTGTTCAATCAATGCCGCGGTCAATCTGCCCGTGTTTATAAGATTTTCAACGCTGATACACTCTCGGAATGAATGAATATTTTGGAATCCTAATCCAAGGGTCAAGCAGGTCAACCCATGTTCATTTAATACATTTGTGTCGGCACCGCCTAATGTTTCGGTTAAATACGGTTTCACCTTAATGGTGTTGGCCGCTTCATTAGCTGTTTTTACTAAAATATCATCCTTGGCAATATCAAAGCCGAGGTATTTTTTCTCAACTCTCACCTCAACTTTTCCGCCATTTTTCTCTACTGCCTGCTCCATAACTTCTTCCATATGCTTCAACTGTGCGTCTAACTTTTCTTTAGAAAAACTGCGTACTTCCCCGGCAATTATGACACTTCCAGGAATGATGGAGGTTAGCTCTCCACCCTTTATGATCCCAATATTGGCAAGCGTTTCTTCGTCAATTGCCCCCAGCCTCATGTTTGATAATCCTTTTGCGGCAAGGAGAATCGCACTATTTCCTTCTTCAGCATTCAGCGCAATATGGGCGGCATTTCCTTGTACTTCCATCCAGATGCGGCTGCTGTATGGTCCTTTAAGAATAATTTGACCAACATCCCCACTGCTATCAAAAATATAGCCGGTTTTACTTTTCGCCTTGCTGTAATCCATATAGGTAGCGCCAACAAGACCCGGCTGTTCATTAACAGTCAGAATCAATTCGATCGGTCCATGCGGTACCCCGCTTTCAATGATGGCCCGTATCGCTTCCAAATAAGCAGCTAAGGCAGCACGGTCATCGGCCCCTAAAATGGTCGTGCCATCAGAATAAATCACGCCATCCTTTATAACAGGCTTGAGACCCTCTGTTGGCAATACCGTATCCATATGTGTCGAGAAAAACAACGGCGGGACCTGTGGATCTGTTCCCTCACGCCAAGCAATCAGGTTGCCAACTTCCCCGTTAAAATGTTTATGCGCCTCATCAAATTCCAATGTAAAGCCAAGCTCCGGCAGTACTTTTTTTAAATAATCCGCCACAAGGCTTTCTTTCCCGCTTGGTGCATTTAATTTTGCCAGTTCAAGAAATAACGCTTGTAAACGGTCAGCCTTTATATGATCTGCTGCACTTGATACTTGATTCGTTTTCACATTTATTCCTCCTACAAATCTATTATTCTAGCGCTCCACGACAACCTTCCCGTTTTTAATTACGGTTTCGACCACGTTCGTTCCAAGCTCATAAGCAATATGCTTATAGGTTGGGACATCCCAAATTTGTAAGTCTGCTAGTTTCCCTTCCTGGATAACACCGCGATCATCGAGGTCAAGCGCCCTCGCTCCACCATATGTAGCCGCCTTAATCGCTTCCTCAACGGAGAATTGATAAAGTTTGCATGCAAGGGCGATGACAAATTGCATGGATTGGGTATAACTTGCCGGACAAAGATCGGTTGCCAAGGCGATATTCATTCCTAAATCAAGCATTTTTCGTGCTTCAAATGGGCGTTTATGACTCACTGCAAAATCTAGCGAAGGCATTAACACTCCTGTTACCTTTGCTTCTGCAAGCTTCTCCATAACCTCTACTGGTGTATAGTTTAAATGGTCGACTGACACCATTTTCATCTCAGCCGCGAGGTCCGTACCGCCAATATAGGAGTAGGCATCTGCATGAATTTTTGGTTTCATTCCATACTGCAAACCTGCTTTTAGAATTAATTCCGATTCTTCCGCGGAAAAATACCCCTCATCACACCAAACATCGCAAAACTCCGACAATCCCCGTTCGCCTATTAGCGGAATCATTTCATTGATAATCACATCAAGATACTCAGCCTTTGTTACATTTTCCGGGAACCCATGAGCACCTAAAAATGTATTGAATACATCTTGCGGCGTTTCTTCATTTAACCTTCTGCTTACTTCTAAAATTTTGATTTCACTTTCAGTCGTTAACCCATAACCGCTTTTGCTTTCGACAGTGGTAATCCCATGTGCCAGCATGGTCATGAGGCGTTTCTTTGATTGCTCTAGTAACTCTTCTTCAGGTCGATTTCTTGTTAGCTCAACCGTCCGGTTCGGGCCCGTAGCAATGCCCAGTTTTTTTAATTGTTCAGGATTATTTTTCCCAGTCAGCTTTGCTGCGTATTCCTCAACCCTTGTGCCATAAAAAACTAAATGGGTGTGGGAATCAACAAAACCTGGGGCCACCACTTTTCCAGAAGCATCGATGGAAGCGGCTTCATCAGAGATAAATCTCAGCTCGATCTCTTCATTGGAACATACTCCAACAATTCTACCGTCCTTTATGGCAATCGCTGCATTTGTCAGTAATCCGATATCTTCCATGCTATCCCCTGTGCAGGTGATCACTTCTGCCGCATTACGAATGATTAAATCAGGTTTTATGCTTCGACTATTTTCAAACATAGGTGTGCGCCCTCCTCAAGTTGTAATTGTTTTATAGGTAAACTTCTATTTCTTACTGATGAAACTCTTTGACATCAATCTTACATTCTTGCAAAGGAATGACTTTTGTTTTCTTAATAAATTTATAACCAAGCCAAAATACGAGAAAAACTGGTATTCCTAGGTAGGCAGCGAATACACCTTCCCAATCGATATGGCCTGATGTGAAGCCTTGATAGTCCTGTGCTAATAGAATGACAAAACAGATAACAAAAGCAAAGATAGGTCCAAAAGGATACCATTTGGCGCGATACGGAAGGTCGCTTATCGAGTTACCTTGGGCAACGTATGCTTTTCGGAATCGATAATGACTTATGGCAATACCCAGCCAAAAGATAAAAGTGGTCACTCCAACAGAGTTCATCAACCAAAGATAGATCTTTCCATCACCAACAAAAGAGGCTAAAAAGGCCAGCATGCCAATCAAAGTGGTTGCAACTAGGGCTGCTACTGGCACACCACTTTTCGTAACCTTGGTAAAGATACGCGGCGCTTGTCCGTCTTTCGCCATTGCATACATAATTCGACTAGTTACATAGAGGCAGCTGTTCCCAGCAGATAATACAGCAGTCAGAATGACGGCATTCATAACGGAAGCAGCTAAAGCAAAGCCAGCTCGTTCAAAAACAATTGTAAAGGGGCTAGTCAAAACAGATGAGCTCTGAAGGCTTTCATTCGTGTAGGGAACGAGAAACGAAATAATAAGTATCGCTAAAACATAGAATAGAAGAATGCGCCAAAATACACTGCGAATCGCTCGAGGTATATTTTTTACAGGATTCTCCGTTTCACCCGCTGCAACACCAATACATTCTGTTCCTGAGAAAGAAAAACCGGCAACGAGAAAAATCCCTAGTGTACCGAGAAATCCGCCCACAAATGGAGCATCGCCAATAGTGAAATTCTTAAATCCAACTGGCTGACTGCCGTTCATAACTCCAAAAATCATCAAGATTCCAACAACGATGAAGATGATAATGGTGGCGACTTTAATAAATGAAAACCAGTACTCTCCTTCGCCAAATCCCTTAACGGATAAAATATTTAATAGGAAAAGCAAAGCCAAGAATAACCCGCTCCATAACAGTGACGGACTATCGGGAAACCAATATTTCATCAAGAGTACAGAGGCTGATAATTCGGCTGCAAGTGTCATCGCCCATGACAACCAGTAGTTCCAACCAAAGGCAAAGCCCAAAGCAGGATCAATAAAACGTGTGGCATAAGTACTAATCGAGCCGCTTGTCGGCATAAATGTTGCGAGTTCCCCAAGCCCAGTCATCACAAAATATACCATGATGCCAATAATACTATAGGCAACTAATACACCACCCGGTCCTGCTGCGTGGATCGCCGGGCCGGTTCCAAGAAAAATACCGGTTCCGATTGTACCCCCCAAGGCAATCATCGAAATATGGCGTGTTTTTAATTTTTTTTGTAGATGACCAGGTGAATTACCTGGTGTAACATCGGCAGATACATGTAACGGTGAATTTTCCAAACGAATGCCCCCTAAATTTCTATAGAATAATAATTTAATTAATCAGGAACTATAAAAGGGATAAGTTTTTTCAATGAATTTCACAGGGTATTAGAGGAAGCATTGGTTATTTAGGCAGAGACCCTTGTAAGGTGCCCTGCCTTTTCTTATTTGTAGATTTAAGCTTTTACATCTTCTTTTTCTAAATCTTTCGGACCAAATGTTGCTTTTGGTGACCACCATAACGGAACCTTGATGCTTTCGTTGGTAAGTTTTCCTTTCCCATTGGCAACGTCTCGTGCTATTTCATAGCCTGCCTGAGCATGACGGATAACCCCAATTCCAGAGTCAACGGTCATGGCTACCTCAAGCCTCATATCTGACTCAGCGGTCCCATCGGCTACCATAGTAACCCCAGTATGAACGGCTTCACCCATTGAATAGTTAGCTTGCAGGGCAATTAGGTCACACATTCCAACAGCGTTCAAAAGACCATTCAATACCGGCCAGTCAGAAATGAGGTCGCCGCCGTCCTTCATATTTTCAGATTCAAATGTCGGGTTCACGATGGAACCGGAGTCAAGGTTGTCACGGGAGAAAGCAACCGGGCCAGCAAGCTCACCGCGTCTGATCATATCGTTAACTTCTAGGGCAAACGCTTTCCGCTGGCCAAAGCCCATATAACAAATACGTGCTGGCAATGCTTCAATTGGAATATGCTCTTTAGCAAGCTTAATCCAGCGTGTAACAAGCAGGTCGTCACTGAACTTTTCTAAAATCATATCGTCAATCTTCCTTAAATCTTCTGCTTCCCCGGATAGACATACCCAGCGGAAAGGTCCACGGCCTTCACAGAAGAGCGGGCGAATGTATTCTGCAACGAAGCCTGGGAGGCGCTTTGCTTCTCCAGCAGGCATTCCTGCATCAATACACTCTTTACGAATACTTGTGCCGTACTCAAACGATTTTACCCCAAGGTCTAGAAACTTAATGAGTGCTCTTAGTTCACGAATCATGGTTCCACGTGCTTTTTCTAAGTAAAGTTCTCTGTTTGTTTCGCGCAGCTCCTCTGCTTCTTCAACTGAATATCCTGCTGGTAAATAGGAAATTGGATCATGTGCTGGTGTCATTGATGTTGTAATATCTGGCAGGAATCCTTTTTGCAGAACTTCTTCAAAAATATCAGCTGCATTACCGACAACGGCAATCCCTAACGGCTTTCCAGCAGCCGCGTATTCTTTTGCCAACACGATCGCTTCATCCAATGAATCTACTAAAACATCAATAAATTTCTTTTCAATTCGTCTCTTGATAATTTCTACGTTGGAATCACAAAGAATGGCAACGCCGCCATGCATGGTCATCGCTCTTGTCTGGTTTCCACCCATACCGCCGGCACCGGCTGTTAAGAGGATTTTTCCAACAAGTGAGTCATCATAATGTAAGCGGGCAATCGCAGATAGTGTTTCAAATGTTCCTTGGATTACACCTTGCGTTCCAATATATTCCCACGGTGCCGCTGTATAATTGGCATACATCGTTAAGTTCTTATCCTGCAGCTCATAAAATGTTGGCCAATCCGCTTTCATAATATTGGTTGTTGCCATAACAACCGTTGGTGCATATTTATGTGTTTTGAAAACGGCAACAGGCATACCGGATTGAACAACTAGTGTTTCATCATCTTCCAGTTCTTTTAACGATTTCACTATCGCATGGTAGGACTCCCAGTTACGAGCCGCCTTCCCAATACCGCCATAAATGATTAGTTCTTCTGGCTTCTCAGCATTTTCCATATTATTTTCAAGCATTCTCAAGATTGACTCTTGTCTCCAGCCCTTACAACGCAATTCAGGCCCTCTTTGTGCTTTGACGGAATATAAGATTTCTGGTTTTGACATAATAGTTCCTCCTGTAATGAAAAGTAATGTTGGTGTTCTCATTTTTATATAATGCAAGTACCGTGCCAAGTTGGTTGAATTATAGGAATTTTCATATTGTT
This sequence comes from Neobacillus sp. NPDC058068, assembly GCF_042885335.1. Taxonomy (NCBI): domain Bacteria; kingdom Bacillati; phylum Bacillota; class Bacilli; order Caryophanales; family Bacillaceae; genus Neobacillus; species Neobacillus sp. NPDC058068. The sequence goes on from NZ_JBHVSI010000011.1 coordinate 174,464, forward strand.
TATTCGAAATTCCCATGGTAAATGCACTTTTCAATTCCTGTCATCCATCTTGAAAAAGTATTTTGAAAAACTACCTCAAACAAACTGCAGATGTTTTTTGCACCCTTTTATCTGTAGCTAACGAAATCATCCTATCCTTAATGTAAACGATTTCAATCTCTTGCTGCAGACAAAATCTGCATGCAAATTCGTCCCTCTATTTACTTGGCACTTATCTATTTACAAATAAAAACAGCCAAGATTTTTAAAGAAAACTCGCCGATTGGCGAGCCGTTAGGCGAAGACAGAGGCGAAGACAGAGGCGTAGTTGCACTTATGCCTGATGGGAAAGTTATACTTTCCCATCGGCGAAAGAAAACCTTGGCTGTTTCCCTACCCGAGATAGGCTTTTTTCACTACATCCTGTTCACGCAAGTTTTTTGCTGTATCATGAAAATGAATTTCCCCATTCTCCAAAACGTAGCCACGATCGGCTACAGATAAAGCCATTGTCGCATTTTGTTCAATTAACAGAATGGTTAATCCCTCTTGTTTAATCCGATTGATTGTTGAAAAAATACTTTTTACAACAATTGGCGCTAAACCCATCGACGGCTCGTCAAGAATCAGCAGCTTTGGCTTTGCCATCAAGGCCCGTCCAACGGCTAGCATCTGCTGTTCCCCGCCACTCAATGTCCCGGCCATCTGCTGGCGGCGTTCAGCTAAACGAGGAAACAAAGCAAAAATTTTCTCGATTTCCTGCTGGAATTCCTTTTTCGATATCTTTCTGGCATATGCTCCCATCATTAAATTATTTACGATCGATAATTTTGGAAAAATCCGTCTTCCCTCCGGAACCATGACAATGCCTTCTTTAACAACCTTATGGGCAGCGAGCCCCTTAATCTCTTTTCCTTGATAAATAATCGACCCTTTAGAGGGGATTGTTCCGGAAATGGCATTTACCGTTGTGGTTTTCCCTGCACCGTTAGCTCCAATTAAAGCAACAGCCTCGCCTTCCTGAACTTCCAGTGATAGATTCCGGACCGCATGAATGCTTCCGTAAGAAACGTTAAGATTTTTAATTTGCAGCACATTCATTCACCTCTTCCGTGTCTTCTTTTCCGATATATGCCTCAATCACGGCAGGGTTTGCAATAATCTTCTCCGGTTCATCATCAGCAATCTTCTCTCCGTGGTCGAATACGGAAATTCGATCACAAAGCCCCATCACCCAGCCAACATTATGCTCGATTAAAATAACAGTCGTTCCATTCTTTCTGATCTTCCGGATCAGTTCGCCAATTTCATTCGTCTCATCCGCATTCATTCCCGCCGTCGGTTCATCGAGTAAAAGAAGCTTCGGCTTGGCAACTAATGCTCTGGCTATTTCCACACGGCGCTGATTTCCATAGGATAGGCTGCCAGCTCGTTCTTCTTCCAATCCGGCGAGCCCGACAAGCGCTAATATTTTTCGGCTTTCTTCCTTCACCAGCTCCTCTTCTTTTTTTGCTGACCTCAGCCCCAAAATAGCGGACCAAAGTCCACTATGTGTCTTGCCAAACATCCCAACCATCACATTTTCAAGAACCGATTCATCCTTCAGTAAACGGATATTCTGGAAGGTCCGGGAAATCCCCAATTTAGCAATGCGAAACGGCTTTACTCCCTGCACTTGTTGCTGTTCAAAAACAATGGTTCCTTCATTGGGCTTGTAAATCCCTGTTAACATATTGAAAAATGTCGTCTTCCCCGCCCCATTTGGTCCTATTAATCCAAAAATTTCTCCTTCATTTACATGAAGACTAACCTGGTTAACCGCGACTAACCCGCCAAATCGTTTGCTGATTCCCTCGATTTTAAGCAATATGTTCACCACCCTTGACAGCCTTCTTCTTGTTCCATGGCTTCGTCATTACTTTCTTTGCTCCCTTTTTACCAAAGATCCCATTTGGGCGGTAGCGCATCATCAGCACCATAAGCAAGCCATAAATCATCATTTTATACATATCAAGATAATTCATATCAATAAACGTAAATTGAAATAGCCGGAAAAATTCAGGTAATAAATAAAGCACACTTACGCCAAATAGCGTACCCCGGATACTGCCTAAGCCACCAATTACGACCATGCTCAAAAGCGTCGCCGAAACCGCGAAGCCAAATGAGTCCGAACTGATAAATGAAACCTTATGTGCAAACAAGGCACCAGCTGCGCCCGCATATGCGCCGCCGATGGCAAAGACAAGCACCTTATAATAGGTTGTATTGATTCCCATCGATTGAGCGACAATGTCATCCTCCCTGATAACCATCCAGGCACGCCCAATACGGGATTGCGTCATTTTTCTCACAGCATAAATGCCAATTAGCATGACGATGAGCAGGAAGACTAAATAACTCATATTCTCGAGCTTCATGCCGAACAAGGACGGAGTGGGAATGGAATCAATTCCATAGGCACCGCCGGTAATCGATGAATTTTTAAAAAATGACTGGATGATCAGCCCCATCCCTAAAGTGGTAATAGCCAAAAAGTCTTCGCGCACCCTAAGACTCGGCAACCCCAGAATTGCACTAATAACAAAGGTAATTACAATTGCTAGGGTAATAGCGAGCCATGGGTTTAAATCAGCCTTAACAGATAGAATGGCTGATGAATACGCACCGATTCCAAAGAAGGCAGCATGACCGAGCGATACTTGACCAGCATAGCCTGTGATTAAATTTAAGCCTAAACCGAGCAAAATATAGATAATTAAAAAGACAACAATATCAACGTAATATGGATTAAATAACGCTTCCAACATCATCACCTACACTTTCTCGACCTTTTTTCCAAATAATCCAGATGGTTTGATTAACAAAATGACAATTAGAATCACAAATGCAATCGCATCCTTATCGATGACCATTCCTGACAAATAGCCATCGCTCATCGTTTCTACCAACCCAAGGATGAGACCGCCTACGACTGTGCCTCCGATTGATCCTAATCCACCAAGAACCACCACACAAAATGCTTTTAATCCGGGAATCGATCCCATACTCGGAAACAAGGAATTGTAATTAAGGGCAACAAGAACACCTGCAGCGGCAGCCAGTGCAGATCCAATCATAAATGTCACAGATACTACCCTGTTGACATTAACCCCCATTAAGGAGGCAGCCCGCATATCCTGGGCGACAGCCTGAATCGCTATCCCCATTTTCGTAAATTTTAGAAAGGCGTAGAGAAGACCTAGCCCGATTACTCCTGCTATGACAATATAAAACTTATAATTGGTAATCGAAACGGATTGCGTTAGATGAAAGATGGTATTTTCAATGCCCGTTTCTGGGAATGACAACGTATCGGATGTAAAGATTACTTGAAAAAAATTCTCAAGAAGGATGGCAACACCGACCCCGCTAATTAACGTTGTAATCGGGTGTCCGCCTCGCAGCGGCCGATAAGCAAAGCGTTCAATGCCCATCCCAATGACGGCGGAGACTGCCATCGCTAAAAGCAATGCAAGCGGAAAAGGTAAATGGAAATAAATCATTCCCAACATCGCCGAAAATGCGCCGACCATGTAAATAACTCCATGGGCAAAATGTAATAATTTCAAAACCCCGTACACCATCGTTAAACCAACGGAAACGAGGATATAGACAAAACCAATCGCAAACCCATTAATCAACTGTTGTGCTAACATTTCATTCATCCTTTCTATTAAAAAATAGCTGTGTTAAAAGTGAATGTTGATTTCCGTTCCAGGCGCTTCGCTTTCCGCGGGGCGGGCGGTGAGCCTCCTCGGCGCTAAAGCGCCTGCGGGGTCTCACCTGTCCCGCTGCTCCCGCAGGAGTCTCGCGCCTTCCACTCCAATCAACATTGTGCTAAAAATCAACATGTGCTTTAACAGAGCCTAAAAAATAAATGCAAAGAGGAGAGGTTAGGTCCCCTCCTCCCTCTCAAGTCTTTAAAGCTAGTTAATAAGTTAAAGATTTGACGTATTGGAACTTACCGTCCTTAACGGTCATAAAGATGACTGGTTTTACTACCTCATGATGAGCATTAAATGAAATTTTTCCGGAAGTTCCTTCGAAATCTTTCGTATCACTGATTGCTTTTGCCAATTTTTCTCGATCTGTTCCTGCCTTTTTCATCGCTTCTAATATCACTTCGGTTGCATCATAGCTTTGTGACGAGAGCATGTCCGGTTCACTATCCTTATATTTCTCATGCCATGCCTTAACAAAATGCTGCACAACCTCTCTTGTGTCTGTAGCAAAGAATGAAGTGGTAAATGTGGCCGCTTGCGTATTTTCTTTACCCAATTCTAGGAATTTAGGTGAGTCAAAACCATCCACGCCCAAGAACTGTGCATCAATCCCCAATTCCTTCGACTGCGTGACAATTCCTGCCGCTTCATTGTAGTATCCAACCACGTACAAGGCGTCTGGTTTAGAAGCTTTAACCGCTGTTAAAATGGAGCTGAAATCTTTATTACCCATTTTAAATGGTTTCTCAATCACGACTTTTGCTCCAAGTTTTTTCGCTTCATCTTTAAAGGCGCTATAGATGGAAATCCCATAATCAATATCAACATACAAGACAGCAATGTTTTTCTTCTTCAAATCATTTACTGCATAATCTGCCATCGCTTTTCCTTGTATATCGGCTGTATAAATGACACGATTTACATAGTCCCCGCCCTTGGTAATGTCAGGATGAACCGCATACGCGACCACCATTGGCACCTTTGCGGATTGAACCTTCGGTGTAACCGTTTTCATCGGACCGCTGTATCCCCCGCCGACAATCCCTGCCACTTTATCACTATTGATCAATTTTTGAACTGCCTTCAATGCTTCTTCCGGTTTCCCTTGATCATCTTCCGCAACAAGTTCCACCTTTTTTCCGTTGACTCCACCCTCTTTATTAAACTGTTCGATGGCAAGCTGGGCAGCATTTCTGCTAAGCGTCCCATCAGTCGAAGTAGGACCAGTTAAAGGGCCTACCCAGCCAAGTTTAATGGAATCCTTACTTTTGGCTGAACCAGAGGATTGATCACTAGCACATCCGGTTACAAACAAGGAGATCCCTAACAAGCCAGCAAGAATGAAACTACGTTTTTTCAATGTACATCACTCGCCCTCTTCATTTTTGATAAAAAATATAATACAAGTTCTTTTTTTCATATATTGCAAGTTTCATGCCATTTGTCGAATCATTTCCGAGCACCGTGAATAATTAAGGCTGTATTCCATTCGAAGCTGTTTTGCCACTGAAAACGAACAAAAAAAAACGCAGATGAAATTTGCGCATTGATTGATTAGTTAATAGAAAACCATTCGTTAGCAACTTGACCAATTACATTTCTAGGATTGCAGATGGAATTTGCATGCAGACTATTTTAAATTTTAATAATAGATGTTATATTCTGAATACATTACCAAGAGGAGGAATGAAACTTGTACGCAGCATCTATTGGAACAATGGTACGAAGTTTTGTTGATGGAGTGATTGTCTTAAATGACGAATTTGAAATACTTTGGCATGACGTTCATGCAGATATTCCCTTGGATATCAGCAATGGTGATAATTTACTAGAAATCCTCCCCTGCACCGGGGAAAAATTAATCGAAAATGGAACATTCCCTATTACATTTAACGAGAGAAAGCTAGATATTGAAGTGAAAAAGTTTGCTGCCGATTTAAACTATACCGTTATTTGTATCGAAGATCCGATAAATCTGACGTCAAATCAGAAGACTAGATTATATTGCCTCGAAAAAATCGTCGATACCCTTAGGGAAGGCGTCATGATGAGTGATCACAATGGAAGGATTGCTCTATATAATGAGGCACAGGAAAAACTAGAGAGTTTAGACAGCAGCGAAATTATCGGAAAACCACTGTGGGAAGCCTATAACTATAACCCGCAATATTCCGAGCATAAACATACTTTTAAGACCGGCAAACCAATTTTCTCTAGATATCGGGCCCACTCAACAGTGAATGGTGTTCCGAAGTATGTGAATTATAGTACCTACCCAATCCAAAAGGACGGGGAAACGATTGCCGTTTTTTCCCTAAGCACAAATGAGTCCCATCTCAAGAACTGGCTCCATCAAACAATGGAACTAAAAAGGCAGGTGGAGCACGAGGAACCGAATCATCAGCCTCGCAAAAATGGCACTACCTTTTCCTTTGATGATATTAAAGGAAAAAGTATCGCATTAAAAAACTTGATTCATGAAGCTGAAAATATTGCTATACATAATACGGACGTCTTAATTGTCGGCGAAACAGGAACAGGCAAAGAATTATTTGCTCAAAGCATGCATAACCACAGTTTAAGAGCAGAAAGTCCATTCGTTGCCATTAACTGTGCCGCCATTCCTGAAACCCTTCTAGAGAGCACGTTATTCGGGACAGTGAAAGGGGCATTTACCGGGGCGACTAACCAGATGGGGCTATTCGAGTATGCAAAGAAAGGCACGCTATTTCTTGACGAAATTAACTCCATGCCGATTACTCTACAATCGAAATTAATCCGAGTCTTACAGGAACGTTTAGTCCGCAGGGTTGGCTCAAATGAGGTGACTCAGGTAGAATGTACCGTTATTAGTGCATCCAACGAAGATCCTGAGAAATTAATCGAAGAGGGAAAAATGCGTCTCGACTTGTTTTACAGACTTGCCCACACTAGCCTTTATATTACTCCATTACGGGAACGAACAGAAGATATTCACTTTTTCATTCATTACTTTCTCGACAAATATCGAAGAAAGTTTAACAAATTGGTTCCAGAGCTTTCTAAGGCATTGCTCTCCTTGCTTCTGCAATACCATTGGCCCGGCAACACGCGGGAACTTGAGCACTTAATTGAAAATTTAATCATTCGTGCAAAAGAATCAGATGAGTCCATTGATGTAGAGCATCTACCTGCCTACATGAAGAAAAAAATCATTTCAGTTCAGTCCGTTCACCTTAGTAAACAAAAAGAACTAAAACGAAATCCATTAAAATCGATTTTCTCCAACTCACAAGAGCATTATATCCATAAAACTTTAGTCGAAACATCCTGGAACATCTCCAAAGCCGCCAAAACACTAGGAATCACCAGGCAAAGCTTACAGTATCATATTAAAAAGCACGGTTTGGTTAAGCCTTAGGGACAGGCTCCGTGTCCCTGCACAAAAGTTTGATGGAAGTACATGGGCAGGACAAGGAACTTGCCCCTCGTCCCAGCGCTAACAAAAGAAATTTGAAACTTTACAGAGATTTATACGTATATGGTATAGGTTCATATAAAGATTTGGTACAATAGTAAAAAAACAGTATAGGCAGGAGATTTAATTTGGGCTCAAACATTTTACAATTTGGATATTATTTATTTGAGGGTTATTATTGGCTAATTATTATAGCAATTTTTGGTTCTTGGTTTCCTCAATTTCGCTCATCAAAGCTGGGGGAATTTATTTATAAGCTAGTGGATCCTTATTTAAGTTTCTTTAGGCGATTTATTCCCCCTCTTGGACCAATTGATTTTTCACCGATCATCGCATTATTTGCTTTAAAATATTTAGGCGGATTTGCTTTAGAAGGTCTTCGTCAGTCATTGAACATGATCGGAATTTAAGAGGTAACAGATTTATTAAATACGCTATGACGGCAGTGATTTCCCTGCCGTTTTTTTGTTTGAATTGAATAAATTTACCATTGGAGTATAATGAATTCCGCTTACAAGGTCAGCCAATAGCCATCGCATCGTGATACCGTTCCATATTTTCAAAGAAAGAAAATGTCTGTATTCCACAATCACTTTCTCGTTTCCCTCCGTACAACTGGTGCTACCTCTGATGCTAATCGTTCAATGTTCTCCGCTACTTTTTTAAATGGCATTCCGCCTATATCCATTTGGGCAATAAACCGCTGATGTCCGAATAGCTCGTATTGATGGAGAATTTTCTCGATAATTTGCTGGGAGCTTCCGACAAATAAAGCCGTTCCTGGTGCAGACAACTGATCAAAATCAGCTCTGGACATCTGAGTACTCATCCTACCACTTTGGCTGTTAAGGGCTCCCCAATAATTTGAATGATACGGAAAGTATTCATCCTTAGCCTGTTGCGACGTCTCTGAAATAAAGGCGTGTCCGGTAACCCCAACTTTCAAATCTTCAGGCTTATGACCAGCTTGACTTGCAGCCTGTCGATAAATATCCACTAGCGGCTTAAACCGGAGTGGATCGCCCCCGAGTATCGCTAACGCTAAACCGGTACCTAATCTCCCCGCTCGTGCTGCGCTTTCCACTGTGCCACCGACCCCAACCCATAAGGGAATATTTTTTTGCACAGGCCGCGGTGCAATTTCAGCATCCTTTAGGCTTGAACGAAAATGTCCATTCCAGGTAATCTTCTCTTTTGCATTCAGCTTCAGAAAAAGTTCAATATGTTCTTCAAACAATTCATCATAATGATTTAGCTCATAGCCAAACAGCGGGAAAGATTCGATAAACGCCCCACGCCCCGCAATGATTTCGGCCCTTCCATTTGATAAGAGGTCGAGTGTCGCAAATTCTTCAAATAAACGTACAGGATCAACAGTATTTAATACCGTTGTAGCACTTGTCAATTTTATTTGCCGCGTGACTTGTGAGAGCGCAGACAACACAACCGGCGGTGCTGAAACTGCATAGTCCAGACGATGATGTTCTCCAACCCCAAAAACGTCCAACCCAGCCTCATCCGCCATTTTCCCTGCTTCAATGATTTCTCTGATACGTTGTTTTGCACTAATGGTTTTCCCGGTTTGCGGATCTGAACACAAATCTGCTAATGTATAAATCCCAATTTCCATAGATGATTGTTTAGTGGTCGATTCTTCCTTCACCTTTCTCTCTCCCAACATATGCATTGTAACTGACTTGCTGACTAGTATTATATGCTTTATCTTTTGATTAGGGCTTCAAATGTTGAGGACGGAGAAGCTCATTTTATCTACTCTTTACTATGTCAGCAATGTTGGGGTCGAATATAAAATGGACAAGCCCCACTACTTGGCCATATCCGTTTATAAAAAAAAAGGATACACAGAGTAATAATCTCACCCATTTGTATCCTTTTTAAGTCTAATTTCTTCAGGTCGAAAGGAGTTCCTTTTATGCTTCCAACCAGTTTTGTGACCATTTTTCTATATCTCTCATTAGAGGTTCGAGTGCTAAACCTTTATCCGTCAAGGAATATTCAATTCGAACTGGAGTTTCTGGATAAACATCTCGTTTAACGATTCCCTCGGTCTCCAAATCCTTTAACCTCTCTGAAAGCACTCTGCCGCTTACACCCACTGAAGATTCAATCGTACAAAAACGCAGCGGACCAGTTAATAGTTGGTAAATAATCATTCCAGTCCACCTTTGGCTCAATAACCCCATGGCTTTTTCAAATCTAGGACAAATCGACTTTTCCAATTAAATCAACTCCTTACTATTATTATATACATATTTAAAAATTATTAAATTACTTTTTACAGGAAACTTACTTGACTTCACTTAATTATAACATTATACTTACTTACATAAAGTAACTAACTAATAAATTGCGTCAAAAAAATGTTTGTTAGTTATGAACAAAATAAATAACAAAGGAGCATTAAGTAAATGTTAAGAAAAAATGAAGTAGTTACAACAATATTAAGAGTATTTTTAGGTGCAACCTTCTTAATACATGGGTTAGCAAAATTTCAAGGTGGCATTGAAAATACTGTAGGATTTTTTGAAAGTTTAGGTCTTCCAGGCTTCACAGCGTATATGGTAGCTCTAATTGAATTAATTGGCGGTATTGCAATTGTATTAGGTGTGGGAACAAGGATTATTTCAATTCTATTTGTTATTATTCTGGCTGTTGCGATTGTTAAAGTTAAACTGGCTTTAGGATTTCTTGGAAATGGTGAAATGGCAGGCTATGAACTTGATTTAGCGTTAATGGCAATTTCACTATATCTCGCTGCAACAAAAAAATCTTTCTTAGCATTAGATAACGTACTGTTTCGTTCCGAGAAAGCTTAATTATTGAGGGAGGTAACTAAAATGAATTTTCATCATGAACCTATTACATTCGTAGGTCAAGTAAACTTAAAGGTACAAAATTTAGAACGGTCGCTAGCTTTTTATCAAGAAGTAATCGGCTTTAAGGTATTAGAACAAACTGAAAGATCCGCTAACCTGACTGCGGATGGAAAGACAGTATTACTATCCATTCAACAACCGAATAACGTTGTTCCTAAACAAGGAAGAACTACGGGATTATATCACTATGCACTTCTTATGCCTAAACGATCTGATTTAGCTAAAATAGTGAACCATTTTGTGGAAATCGGTTTGCAGTTTGGTTCTTCAGACCATCTTGTGAGTGAAGCTCTTTACTTATCTGACCCCGATGGAAATGGAATTGAAATCTATATAGACCGTGAACCTTCCGAATGGGATTGGAAAAACGGTGAAGTGGCAATGACAGTCAATCCATTGAATTTTGCAGACCTCCTTGCTGGAGGTAAACAGCAATCATGGAAAGGCCTGCCTGCTGGTACCGTTATGGGACATATCCATTTGCATGTATCTGAATTAAAAAAGACGGAAGAATTTTATATCAAGGGACTCGGATTTGAAGTAGTAAACCGATATGGCGCTCAGGCACTTTTCATTTCGGATGGTAAATACCATCACCATATTGGTTTAAATACTTGGAATGGCGTAGGTGCACCAACACCTTCTCCTAATAGTGTTGGACTTGAATCATATACTTTGATGCTTCCGAATGAAGAAAAGAGAAATGAAATTATAGCTCAGTTAAAAAATATTGGAGCGCCCGTCACTGAAGAAAATGGTTCTTTCGTTACCTCGGATCCTTCTGGTAATCGGATATTATTGCAGGTTTAATTGTATGATTTTTATCTAATTTTACATTTTAGCTGGAGGGGGAATACTGGTGTGCATAAAAGAAGAGGGATATAGAAATACTGGAATAGAAATTGGTCTCTATACGCTCGGAGATATAGGTCCAGATCCCCATAACGGCAAAACAATTAGTGCTGGGCAAAGAATTAAGGAGATAATTCAAGCAGCCAAACTTGCTGACGAAGCTGGACTTGATGTATTTGGAGTTGGTGAACATCACCGATTAGATTATGGCACTTCAGCCGTTCCAGTTGTTTTGGCTGCCATTGCTCAAATAACCAAACGAATTAAATTGACAAGTGCGACCACAGTGTTGAGTACTGTTGATCCTGTTCGTTTGTTTGAAGACTTTGCTACCTTGGATTTACTTTCAGATGGACGGGCAGAAATTATCGCAGGTCGTGGCGCGTTCGTGGAATCCTTCCCACTTTTCGGTTATGACATAAATGACTACGATGCCTTATTCTCGGAAAATATCGAGTTGTTTTTAAAACTTAATGAAAACGAGAGAATTACATGGGACGGTCATTTTCGCCCGTCATTAAGGAATGCTGAAATTGCACCTAGACCTTTACAGAATCAGATACCGATCTGGGTCGGCGTTGGAGGCACACCCGAAAGTGCAGCCCGTGCTGGTAAGTTAGGGGCTGGAATGGCTTTAGCAATACTTGGCGGCGACCCAATGCGATTTAAGCCACTGGTTGATTTGTACCGTAAAACTGGCATCGAGGCAGGGCATGATCCGGAAAATCTCAAGATTGGTGTAACTGGTCATGGGTATTTTTCAAAGACAAGCCAACAAGCCAAAGATGAATTCTTTCCTTATTATTCAAATTATTGGTCATATGTTAACCATCAGCGGGGAATGACTAGTAGGAGAATATCTAGAACAGATTTTGAACAATTAACAAGGCAGGAAACAGCCTTGTTTGTGGGCAGTCCACAACAAATCATTGAGAAAATCCTTCGACAGTACGAACTCTTCGGCCATCAACGTTTCATGGCACAGATAGATATAGGTGGTCTGCCATTTAGGAAAGTAGCCGAGGGCATTGAGCTATTAGCTACAGAAATAGCTCCAATTGTTCGGAAAGAAACAAGTAAGTAAAAAAATAAGTATAGAGGTGTGAATAATGGGTTTTTTAGACAAACTATTTGGGAAACCAAACAAGGAGGAAGAATCAATGACAACTGAAAAATTAAATATTGGAATCATTTTAGGCAGCACACGCCAAGGACGTGTAAGTCCACAAGTAGGAGAATGGGTAAAAGGTATAGCTGACAAACGTGGAGATGCCAATTATGAAATTGTAGACATTGCTGATTTTAACCTTCCATTTTTAGGAACAACTGACGGAGCAGAACCAGGAATTGCATCTTGGAATGAAAAGCTTGCTAATTTGGATGGATTCGTATTCATCGCTCAAGAATATAATCACAGCATTACTGGAGCACTAAAAAATGCACTTGATTTTGCTCGTGAAGCATGGAACAACAAAGCAGCAGGTATCGTAAGCTATGGTTCAACTGGAGGAGCTCGTGCAGCTGAACATTTACGTGGAATTATGGGTGAATTAATGATTGCGGATGTTCGTGTACATCCTACCTTGTCCTTATTTACAGATTTTGAAAACGGAACGGATTTCAAACCAGCTGAACTTCATCTAACTAATGTTAATGCTATGCTTGACCAAGTTATCGCTTGGAGTGGTGCATTAAAAACTTTGCGATAAAAATAATCCAATTGCCAAAGGGCGCCAACCCCTATTTTGGGGTAAGGCGCCCTTTTACATTTGAATTTTAATAAATTCTATGATTGTTAAGACGGACGTCAACTGGATCTTTTGGAGCAAGCGGATCATTAGTTAAATCATTTGCAGGCATGGTTTCGTCTCTTAGGTTTGGGTCGGCACTTGTCTCAAATTCGTCAACTCCAACACGATTTTCACGGCGTTCAACAAGGACGATAATTTTACCTTCATTAACAAGGTCCTCATAATGATTCGCTTCTTCTTCTGAAATGCCCATTCCAATTAAAGCTCCAGCCAATCCTCCTGTTCCCGCACCAACAGCAGCACCGGTCAAGGTTGCTACGATTGGTCCAGCTGCAATAAACGGACCAATGCCTGGTATAGCGAGGGCACCCACCCCTGCCAACAACCCAACAAGTCCGCCAAGTGCACCGCCTGTCGCAGCACCGGCAGCAATGCCTTCTCCAGTCTTCGTACCGGTGACATCTTTAACTTCATCTACCATATTCTCATTTTTCCCAATAACAGAAATATCTTCAGCAGCATAGCCCTGTCTTTTTAAGGCTTCAACAGCTCGGATGGCCTCATTTTCAGTATCGTAAACTCCTACCAGGTGCTTTTCATGTTCATTCATTGAAATTCCTCCTTGGACGAGTAGTCTTTTTTTAACTACCCGCCCATAAGAGGAATGAAACATTTTTTCGAAGCTGCACTAATAGAGAATCATTGACTAAAAAACTTAGACCAATATGACTTTTTAAAAGTGCGCCCCCCAATATTCAACTTCTTATGGGATTTTTTGCCATCCATCCGACTGCACCATCTTTTTTAATCAAGTTGTATCCCGAACAGCTATCATCTAGTAGAGAAACGACATCGCCTTTCTTTACACTAATCTGAGCGCAGGATATATCTGTTTTCGCCTGGAATTGCCCTTTCTCATTTCTATGAATATATTCATTTTTAACATATCGCTGTTGATTCGTTCCTGGCTGCTTGCATAATGTAAAATGATTGCCTTTTTCAACCGGGACAATTTCGTAAAATGGATAGGAGATAGAACCGGACATCTTTGGATCCGCCTTAAAATCTCCTCCTATCTTACATGTCGGGTAATGATCAACATAGGTAAAGGAATAGGCAGTTTCATTGTTCGTAGTTTGAATGATTAAGGCATTTAATTGTCCAGATTCTTTTACGTTGTTTCCGCCGTCAATGGCAATGATTTTTTTCTCGTGCTGAATGATTGGATTATGTACCAAAACGTCAGTAGAATAATTCCCTACCGGCCAGTGCCCGACAACCACATATTTATCGGAACGGTGGGACTTTTCTAAAAAGGTCGGCAGTGAAACCGCCGTATCCCGCTCCGTTTGTTTCCAGTCATCAATGTCGGCTATCCCTGCATGGACAAAAATATATTCATCGGTTTCAATAGCCGTCGGCAATGCGGTCAACCATTCTATTTCTTTGCTCAAGTACTTAGTAAGACACTCCTTGATACTTTGGATCGTTGTCTCTTCGGTGACTTCAACCCCAATTTGCTCCAGCCATTCATGGAAGATGGAGTCCTTTCTTGCCCGCAGGTAGCCCAGTAACTGCGGATTTTCATTTAAAAGTTCTTCCATTAAGGTTTCACAGTTCCCTTCAATCACATAAACCTTCGGATTCGTTGCCGCAAGTTCCATTACATAACTGACTACACCTTTGCTGTTGCTGCCTTTTTCACACAGGTCACCATTGATTATCAAGTAATCTTCTGTTCCAAATTGAACTTTTTCAAGCAGCGCTTTAAAAAGCGCTAATTCTCCATGGATATCGGATATCACAATCACTCTAGCATGCTTTGGAATCGATAGTTGTTTAATTTTGTCCATTTTAAAATACCCCTTTTATCAAATCGACCTCTAACTTTCACCCTATGTACAGTTACAAATCTCTCTCAAGCACCACCATATCCAATGCCCTGATTCCATTCTCGTAGATGGGGTTTGGATACTTTTTAAAGAAATTCTTTTTAATTTCTACCATCCTAAACCCGAGCTTTTGATAAAATGCTAAGTTAGCAATACTTGAATTGGCCGTACCAACAAGCATTTTGTTTAGTCCCTTCATTTTATATAAATCGAAAGACTCTTTAATTACTAATTTTCCTATTCCCTTTCCCTGGTAATCCTCGATAATAGCAATATTTTTAAGTTCCACGATTCCATCCTGAAGGAAAATAAATAGGGCGACCCCTACGATTTGTCCTGCGCAGAGAATGGCGAACATCTCGCAATCGTTTATGTACTCTCTAACAATTTCTTCACTTTCATCCGCTAAAAGAAGATAGTCTAGAAATGAATTTCTTTTCTCCGTTTCAATTGCCTTTAATTGAGCTTTAAGCATAAGCTGCATCCCTCCATATTACACTCTAATTTTAGCATAACTTGGTATTGTGGATTAATTGTGGATAACAAAAAAGCCCAATTTCTCAGCATAAATATGGATAAATTGGGCTTTTTTATATTGAATTTCTTTAACGTTATCATAAATTCGATAACTATCGTTACTCCCTATAGAAAAATTAAAGCCTGTATTAATGCGAGTGCAACAGTTACTATTATTGGTGCAACTTTTAAAAGCATTCCCCCACCAGTTGTAGAAATTAATGGATCAACAGGGTCTCTTGCTGGTGATGCTAGAAGATTGATGAAACGTTCCCACCTACTAGATTTCATTGGGAAATCGGGTATCTCTACGTGATATTCATCCAACTTTGTACACAGATGATGGTCCTTTTTAAAGGGATCGTGGCTCATTTTCTTCTCCCTCCAATTCTTCTTTTAATCTTTTGATTGCTGTGTATAATCTTGATTTAACCGTCCCAATCGGAATTCCAAGGATTTTGGCTATTTCCTCCAATGGCAAATCGTGATAGTAGAAAAGCAATACAACTGCACGCTGTATTTCAGGAAGCTTTGCAATAGCTTCTCGAATCGTCATTCTGTCTGAATGATGGAATTCTTCGGACTGTATCGGAGTAAGAAAGGGCAAAAGGCTCCTCCATTTTTTACGGCGGTTTAATCTTGTTATCATCAATCGATAGGCAATTTGAAAAAGATATGATTTTAGTTTTCCATTCCTTGGATTGTAATTGTGCTTATAACGCTGAAGTTTGACAAATGTATCTTGGACGATATCCACGCTTAATTGCTCATCTCTTGTATAACGGAAAATAAACGAATAAAGGGACTGTTTTAATAGGGTGTATATACCTTCTAACGCCTCGTCATCTCCATTTTGATAAGCTGTCATCAATTCATCCTCGCGCTCACTCAATCTCATCGCCCCAGCGTTCCTTGATAGCTTTCAATGTCATCGATACCCTGCAAATTAAGTAAATAATTGAAACAAGAGTCCATACTTGTGCTTGGTTAGTAAAAAATTGTACAAAAACATTCTTAACCGTTTCACCACTAGAGACTAAAAAATTTAGAACCTGAACACAAATAATTGAATAGGCGGCAAGACCAAGCGTAAGTGTATCAAAAACATTCCATCTTAAATAGATTTTCGTCTTCTTATAATTGATTTTACCATTTTCACGGACAACATATTTGCGCTCCATTGGAATAGCAATTGCAAATATAAGAATCATTAATAAACCTGCAACGATAAGAGAAACAATCCAACCAGTATCCATTTGTAACATCCCCCATCTACCTTCTTTACTACCTATACAAATGAGAAGGCAAAAAGGTTCATTTAAAATGAAAAGATTTTTGTCTACCTAAATTCTTCTATAGCTCAATGTTTCAACCAATTTTAAGAAGGGTACTTTAAGCTGTAGTCATCGATAAGGAGTTGTTTTCATTGAGCAAAAAAATTGCTGTTTTAGTAACCGATTATTTTGAGGATCCTGAATTTGCAGAGCCGGTAAAGTCCTTTAAGGAAAAGGGCCATAACATAACCGCAATCGAAATGGAAAAGGGAAAAAAAGTGAAGGGTAAGCAGGGACAAAGCGAAGTCGTCATTGATGAAAGCATTGATGATGTCTCTCCTGAGGACTTTGATGCACTTTTCATTCCAGGTGGATTTTCGCCGGATATACTTCGTGCCGATGAGCGTTTTGTCCGCTTCGCCAAAGCATTTATGGATGTTAAAAAACCCGTGCTAGCCATTTGCCACGGTCCCCAACTGCTGATTACTGCTGAAACGCTTGAAGGGCGTGATGTAACGGGTTATAAGTCCATTTATGTAGACTTAAAGAATGCCGGCGCTAATTTGCATGACAAAGAAGTAGTCGTATGCCAGGATCAGCTGGTCACCAGCAGACAGCCTGAAGACATACCAGCCTTTGTACGAGAATCCTTACGAATATTGGGATAACAAAGATGGCAGGAGGAGCTTCCTTCTGCCTCTTTATTATGGCTCATTGAGATGGATAAAGTAGGAATTTAATAAATTGCATATTCCTCCAGTGATTTTAATATTTTTCAGCGGGAAGGTATTCCCTCCATTCTTTCCATGTTTCCA
Source organism: Neobacillus sp. NPDC058068 (assembly GCF_042885335.1). Classification (NCBI taxonomy): domain Bacteria; kingdom Bacillati; phylum Bacillota; class Bacilli; order Caryophanales; family Bacillaceae; genus Neobacillus; species Neobacillus sp. NPDC058068. Next base: position 191,661 of record NZ_JBHVSI010000011.1, read on the forward strand.
AATAATCACTTAAATCATGCGGATGAACTTTAATACATACTCCTATACGGGTATATAATTGAAAGAGAACTTCATCCACAAGCCGTTCCTTAGTAAATGAAGCATGGCTATTCCACAACGAAAATAATGACAATAGTGTGCTTAAATTTAGACTATCTGGAGAAGAACAAAATGCGTAAGTAAAATCGTATACTTTAGGACCAATTAAAGGTGAGGGGTCAATAACTCCTTTTAATTGATGATCCAAATATACAAAATTATGAACACCCGTATCCCCATGCAGATAATACTTCACCTCTTGATGATGATAGATATCCAATTTATTTACCAATTTCACTATTCTTTTATGGTCCTCACTTGGCAGGAAATCGCCTATGTTCTCTTGGGCAAACTTTAAACTACTTTGGTTAAATTCTGACCATGAGTTTCTGTGTATTCCATTTACTCTTCCCCAGGAAATGTTGTTATCAGCCATTTGGTATTTATCGAATAGCTCTTTTATTAAAATTGTCATCCATTCTAATTTAGATCCCCGATTATTGTGTGTCTCTCCAGAAATATACGAGTAAGCGATAAATTCTTTGTCATCGTCTGTATAAAGGACCTCGGGAAACAATTTTATATCCTTATATGCTAACAGAAAATCCTCAGTAGCAGTAATAATCTTCGGGTGGTCTATTTTTATCACAAAGGTTGGCATATTATTAACAAGGATAGTGTATAAAATGCCATTGGTTGTGCCACTTCTTAACCTCTTTAATTCCAGACCATCCTTTAGTATCAAACCTTTATTAATTAAGAAATCAATGATTTCAGTTATTTTTTTCATATTTTCCTTTCAACTGCTTGGTCACTATCATGCTGGAATTGTTCCCATCCTTTTATATTCAACATCTTTCTTCAAGCAAGATATTTTTCTTTAAATATCGTACTCAATTCACTCCATACATCAAATTTATTTCCATCTAAATCATAAAAAACAAAGTTCCTTCCCGCGTGTCCCCGGTTCTCAATTTCTCCAACTTTTATCTCTTTTTCGATAAAATCTCTATGAATAGCTTTTAATGCATCCAATCCATTAACTTCAAATGTTATCGAAAAACGTTCTTCACCGTAAATATCATAAAAGTTGGAACTTTGATTTTCCATTGATTTAACAAGAAACATGCTTTGGTTTGCAAAGTTCAAAATTGCTTTGTCTTCATCTTTGTAGCTTAACTCTGCGCCTAATTTGTTTACGTACCATGTAGAGGAATTTTCCACATTTCCGACAGGTATATAAGTTGTACCCACCCTTACTAATTTTTCGTTCATTTGATTGCCTCCTATTTATATCAAAAGTATTGTATTTATATTCTTCGTTAATCAATAAGAACCTTCTAAAATATTTAAAACATAACCACCATTTTGTTGAATAAGAAAAAACTTTAAGGAACTGCTTCAATCTTCTTTATACTAAAATTATAAATTTGGTTTGTCCTCTATTCCTTATTCATTAAATCTTCCCATCAAAATAGTATTATACTGACAACTCCCACTGCAAAAGCAGTGGGGTTCTAGGATACAGTGGCCAACTTTCTTAGTACACTTCTCAACGATACCCTTATCTTTCCTTGCGGATAGAGTTTCTATCGAAGCACTGGTGTACGTTTTCCTAAAACATTAACGGACGTATTGCGTATAGCAAGACACTTCTCCAAGCAAGCCCGTTTAGACTCCTTGTGTGTTTGTCGTTCCGACTTCTCTTGGGCGTTGTCACGACCAATCAGGTTTGTGTTATGCGACAAACCAACGCAATGTTTTGCTTGCTGATTCTTTTAGTCTTGCAATCTCACGATTATGCAATTGAACGAAGTTATTCCACCCAGAGTTGCATATGTCTACATCAACAGAGTTAAGAGTTTCAGTGGTGTTTCCAATCAAAAAAGCACTATATAAATCACGTTGAATTCGAAACTCTCCAAAATCATTCCAACGTTCCGAGAGCTGTTTCTTTGTATTTTCGCCGGTGACATGATTAAATTGACTCGCTTTTATAGCGTAGGTATCTATTTTCTTAATGGATCGTCCTTGATAGCCTAGTTTTCGGTCAATAATTGTGAGGAGCATGGCTGGGGCATGATTGGCGATTGATTTACCAAACCGTTTCTTGCGGTTAATCTTGCCATTCTTCTTGTTGCGGGTTGTTTTCTTTGTTCGCTTTTGAAGCGACTGAAACCTCATGGTTTCTACTCGTACATCAGAACCAAGTGCAAGAATATCATTCGCTAACTTCTCATGCGATATTTTTCGCCGGACAGCCATTTTCCGATACAATTCTTTGCGTATTTTACGAAGCTTCTTGTATCGGTTGGAGTAGTTCCATTCCAAGCGACCTTTCTTAATCGTGCCATCTTCTTTGAAGTTGTCAGTATTAGTCGCTCGTTTAGACCGATCCATTGCACGCTGAATACGTCTTAATTCGGCTTTATCAACATTGCATTCTGGTGCAAGCTCACGAAGTTCAACGGTAGTTTCGCTGCTAAATGCGATTGTAGAGGAACCAATGTCAATCCCTACACGTTTGTTTCCATCATTCGCAACTTTTCGATTACGTTTTGTTGGTGGATAACCTTCTTGAATAAGTTGTACAAAATAGCGAACCTTTCCTCGGACTTCTCGTTTTAAGATACGTACATATTTTGTTTTATCCATTAAGGCCAGGTGGGCATATTCATCATTGGCTTTCGGGGTAATCGGCGTACACAACCAATTCTTAGAATTTGGACATTTCTTTGTTGGCTTGTCGCCCCAAATGATATTGCCGTTTGCATATCTCAAGCCCGTTTTATTTGATTTATTTTCAACAGAAATATTATCATCTAATTTTTTGAAGTGTACTTTTCGAGCCTTGCCAAAATGTAGTTTCTCAACTGATCGAAACGCTCTTGTCGCGATTTTTTGTGCTTCAAAACTGCCGATATTTTCCTTGAATTTGTGCTGAACTTGTTTCACGAAATCGTGCAAAACATATTCAGAAAAGCCGTAGGTTAAACGTATCTCTGAAAGTAGATGATCACGTTCTTTGGACTTAAGTTCTTTCAGTAGCCTGCGATATTCCATATCAGCTTTTACATATTTATGCCGTTTTAGAGCTTCACCTAGACAAGAATTGTAGACTGTACGAGCAATCTTAAATTTCTTCTCTAATCGGTGTTTTTGCCAAACGGGAATGGTTAGAGGAAATTCGATTGTATAAGTTGGTGTACTCTTTCTTGCCATAGGTTTCAGCTCCTTACTAGTTACACTTTTTCTGATTTTCAACGTATCGCTTAATCGTTGTACTCGACACATTTCCAGCAGTGGACACAAAATAAGAACGTATATTCGTTAATACCTTAATTATATCAATTTTAAAAAATTCCTACAACAATTATATGGAAATAAAGATAGTGAAATTTTCAAATGCTTGAAGTACCACAAACCTTGCGGTTTCTAGTGGTACTCCGCATTTGACCTCATTCTCATCCTATGTCTAAGGACGGGCTAACGCCCTGCATGGGCTTTCTCGTTCGGAAAGTCTGTAATTGGATTGATACCGTTACCCGTTTGTTTATATCCTCCAACCACTAACTATATTTTGTATTCCCGCCTTAAATAAACAATTTCAAAAATGGAATACTAACATTATCTAATTGGAATTGGGTGGGATGGAATTGAGAACCAATGAAAATACATTATCTATTTTTGCTTTAGGCGGTATAAATGAAATCGGTAAAAACATGTATGTTGTCGAATATGGAGAAGATCTCATCATTATCGACTGTGGTGGTAAATTTCCAGATGAGAGTTTATTAGGAATTGATTTAATTATTCCTGATGTTTCTTACTTGGAAGAGAATAAGGAAAACATCCGTGCTTTAATTGTGTCACATGGGCATGAAGATCATATTGGCGGAATCCCTTACCTTTTACGAAAAATAAATGTCCCTATTTATGCCACACGTTTTACACTTGGATTAATTGAATTAAAATTAGATGAGCATCGGCTTGTAAGGGATACAAAACTTATTCCCATTGATTCAGATTCTAAACTCGAACTGGGAGAATTTAATGTATCCTTTTTCCAAGTAAGCCATAGTATTCCAGATTGTTTAGGAATTGTCTTTCATACACCTGCAGGAAATGTTGTTCATACTGGGGACTTTAAATTCGATTTAACACCTACAAATGAGCAATATTCAGATATTCATAAAATGGCCGCTATTGGTCAGCAAGGTGTCTTATGTTTAATCTCTGAAAGTACCAATGCTGAGCGCTCCGGCCTGTCACCATCTGAGCGAATGGTCGGCAGCCACATGAATGAGGCTTTCATGAAAGCTGATGGAAAGATTTTTGTTTCGACTTTTGCATCGAATGTGAATCGTGTTCAGCAAGTAGTTGAAGCTTGTATGAAAACGAATCGAAAGCTTGCTTTGCTCGGCCGCAGTATGGTCAATGTAGTCTCCGTAGCAATTGAACGTGGATATTTAATCGTACCGGACGGGATGCTGATTGAAGCAAATGAAGTCGATCAATTAGCACCTGAAAAAGTTGCGATTCTCTGTACGGGGAGTCAGGGAGAGCCAATGGCTGCTCTCGCCCGCTTATCTAGCGGAAATTATCGGGATATTTCCGTTTACCCCGGCGATACTGTTATTTTAGCAGCATCGCCAATCCCCGGGAATGAGAAAGATGTTTCACGTATAATCGACAACTTATTTCAACTGGGAGCTAACGTAACTTATGGATCAGGAAGCACAACAGGCATGCATGTTTCCGGTCATGGATACCAAGAGGACTTAAAGCTCATGCTTACCCTCATGAAGCCAACCTATTTTATTCCCGTTCATGGTGAATTTAGAATGCTGCACCACCATCGTTTGCTCGCCGAATCGGTTGGAGTTGAGCCGGGAAATACATTTATTATGAAAAATGGTGACGTTGTTGATATCGAAAACTCCATTGCCCGTCAGACTCGGAGGATTCCGTCGGGCGATACGTATGTGGACGGAATGGGCGTCGGTGATGTAGGAGAAATCGTGCTCCGAGACCGAAAACAACTTTCTGAAGATGGCATGCTTGTGATTGTTTTAACCTTAAGCAAAACGGAGCGCAGAATTATTCAAGGACCGGACACGATTACGCGTGGTTTCGTATACGTAAAGGATTCAGAAGATCTCCTTAGAGAGATTAACCGCCTCGTTAAAAAAACGGTTAATGATTTACAAGCGGAGAATATTCGCCAGTGGAATGTAGTCAAACAAAATATTAAAAAATCGGTGGGCCAATATTTATTTACAAGAACAAAGAGAAAGCCGATGATCCTGCCGATTATTATTGAAATTTAATGACAAACACAGCTGCATCCCCGAAAAATTAACAATAAAAAAAGCTTCCACAACGAGGAAGCCGTTCTCTTTTGGAGTACCCGCAGTACAAAAAACACATATAAATGTATGTAAAATAGCAGAGTAATTCGCATATGAATTCGCTCTGCATTTTTATTGATTTATCAACGTTTTATTGGTTATTATAGGTTAAAATCGCATCTATAAATCCCATACTGAATAGCAACTGCCTAAAAAAATTAGGCAGTTGCTGATTGGCATGCGATTTTGCATGCTATTATATATGCACTAAAAACAGCGGCAGTTTATTGTTTGCCGCTGTTTTTCTTGAATATAAGCACCCTTTTGTTGAATAAAAATTGGATTATTACCACAATCACCTTTATGTTCATTACTTGCTCAAAGACTCCATACACCAATAACTTAGAGAATTATAAATCCTGTTTTAACACAATTCCATACTCTAAGTATATCTTTAAAAGTGTTAATGCTTCTCCCCAACCCACTGCACATCCAATACAGGCTTTTAAGTCTTTTCCTGAATTTGTATAACCCGTCTCATTAAGAACTACTAATGTTCCGTCTTTATAAGGCTCAAGTTTAAAAGTTACTGTTGAATTTTGTTCTCCTGGTGACCATTGAAAAACAAATCTTTTGTTTGGAGTTGCCTCAAGTATCTTCCCCCCATCTTCAACATTTACATTTTCACTACCGAAATTTGTCCATCTCAATCGTAATTCACCAGTTCCATCTGGGTTTATCTCTAAAGATGTGTCATCTGTAAACCAAGCATTCCAACCTTGAGATGTTGAAACTGTTTTATACACTTCTTCTAAAGGTACTTTAATGTAGGTTTTATGGTTTATATCTGGCATTATCACTACCCTCCATATCCCTGATTTCACTTTATTCTATAACCTATACTATTCTTTTTCTTCTTCAACAATCCTGCCAGTTACTTGAAGAAGAAAAAAGCGACCTTCGTTATTGAAGTATCGCACCCAGTTTGTTTAAGTACATTTTTTCACAAACTTTATTTTTAAAAAAAGGGGTGAATATGGTAGCTCTTGTTAACCATAACTTATCCTTTAATTTAACTTCCTCTATACCAGTATAAAAAGTGTTAATCCTCTTAGCTTAAATGCACCCTATTCTTTGAAACAATAAAGGCTTTTAAAACAGTTTACTCATATGCCTAATGAGAGGAAAATTATTCTTAATATTTAATTACAATTTCTCCTTCTCCTTTAGGAACTTCGAATCCATTAAGGAAGGAAGCTAATATTTCCTCTGTTATTGGAAAAGCAGCATTTGCATCAAACCGGTTACTTCTTATCTTTAGACGTTCACGTAAATCATTAGGATTAACTTTCAAATAAATAAGACGCCATTTACCTCCAGCAGTTTCAATTATCTGCTTATATTCATATCTTTCAGACTGTCTCCAAAAACTAGAGTCAACCACTACTTGTTGCTTATTAAGAATTAACTTTACTAGTTTTTCAAGCAACCTTAAGTGAGCTTTATCCAAATACTCTCTATATTTTTCAATCGGATAATCAATCCCGTATCGACCATTAGTAGACCAGACTTCTTCATCTATAGAAAGTCGTACAAACCCAGCCTTTTCTAACTTTTGTGAGAAGGTAGTTTTTCCAGAACCGGCTATTCCACACATCATTACAACTAAAGGTTTTAAGTCATCTCTTTCAAGATTAAGTTTATCTAAGACAGTTTTTTCAAGCACACATTTCCCCCCCTTTTAATAATCCTATTCCCAAAATTATATTAGGTATTCTGTGCTCTCTTATAAGATTCCTTCTTTCACTAAACTGCTTCAATAGTTTAATAAGAGAAAATAAAAAAGCTACCATTGGCAGCTAACGGGTTCGGTTGATGGGGAGAAAAATGCTAATATCAATGTAAATAACAAGCTAATTAGCATATATTTCAACAGTAAATCAGCTATATTAATGGCAAGTAAAAACGCTCTGAGCATTTTTTGACGTAATATTTTACCAACCTAAATGAACCAAAGTCTTCGTTTGTTGAATATCAGAATATCAAATTTAATTCGCAATTACTCTTGCATCTCTAACCATTTTTTTACTTTTTCATCCATCTCTTTTTGTAATTCTTCTATATTTCCAGTATCTTGTTGAACTAATTTCAAATACTTTTCAGGAAACATTTTTTTTAAAGAGGACGGATACAATTCGCCGTCATGAGGTTCCGTGTATTTGATAACAGAATACTTTTCTCCTTTTTTACTTAAACGAATTACGGCAGGCAATGAATGTCCAGCTCGGTTTTCTATCCCAGTGGATTTATTAAAACCACCATAATAAGACCACATATAGACACTTAGAACCCCGTCTGATTCACTCGTACCATATACTTTATGGACTTCAAATTGCTTTTCTATATCAGAGTTTATCGAGGAGTATTTTTGAATAATGAAATCAGAAATGACCTCATCCATCTCTTCGGTTATATGTTTATCTCCATCTATTAGGTTTACTTCATTGCCGTTACAACCAACTAAAAAAACTGTTCCAAATAATAAAAGTAAAATACTTGATTTTAATATGTTAAACAATAGATTCATTCCCCCCAGGTAGCGTATTGGTTTGGGTATATGGTGCCAATTTGAGTCTGACGAAGGCATGTAGTCAACTATCTAAACCCTCATTAACTTATCCGGGTTTCGTACGATGTAAATTCTGTCACACTTTCCGTGGCGAGGTTGTATAAATATAGCGGCTACGGTTTCGTCTCCCGCACGGAGTACGATACTGGTCTCACCATTCAAAGGAACTATCTCAAAGTGGAGACTTCCCTGATAATAAGACGCTATGCCCTTGTACCCAAGCAGGAATTGGGCCACACGATCACGTGTTTGTACTGGATGCGTAGACGCGATTACTTTTCCACCTCCGTCGGTGACGAGCATGACGTCCTCAGTCAGCATGGACAGCACATGATCGACGTTACCTTCCTCGAGGGATGTGATAAAGCGGCTTACCCATTCCGATTCGACCGCTTCGGCCACAACCGTCTCCTCTTCGGATATTTCCATCTTGCTTCTTGCCCGGCTCATCAGCTTGCGGCAATTCGCCTCTCGCTTACCAAGCAGTTCAGCTATTTCAGGATAATTGAAGCCCAGCGCCTCTCGTAGGACGAAAACCACCCGCTCTGTCGGCGTCAACCGCTCCAACAGTACGAGCATGGCATAAGACAGCAAATCGCGGCGGACGACAGTTGTCTCCAACGTATCCTCCTTCGGAGTCGGAATCGGTTCAGGGAGCCACGGACCGACGTACACTTCCCTCCTCTTTCGTGCCGACTTCTGCAGATTGAGACAGCGATTGGTTACCATTTTACACAAATACGCCTTTGGCTCTTCCAAACGTTCAGGATGTATATCGAGCGCCTTAAAAAATACGTCTTGAACCACATCTTCCGCGTCTTCTGCAGAGCCTGTCAACTGATAAGCCAGCGTAAACAGTAGTGCTTTATATTGATCATATAGTTCTTCCATTCGCTGTCTCTCCTTTTCTGGGCTGTTAGAAATATAGCAATCTTGGTCTCTGTGTTTTTATCGAAGGTAACTGGCTTGATCCTCTACCAGCTTCTTGATTTTTCCCGGAATCTTTCCTGTCATGACCATATCGAGTCCCCAGGTGCGTATCCAGAACACCCCTTTTTGCCCTAGTGCGATGGTGAAAGCATCCATATTCGATTTGGCTGAATGATGACTTGGAGCCGGACGGCCCTCCAAATCTGCCATCACGATTTTCCCCAGTCGTAACCCCTGCTCCCCAGCTTCAAAGCACGTCATCTGAGTTGCTCTGCCGTCTCTCGGATCGACGATTCCCGCACAGTCGCCAATGCTGTAAACGTTCGACATCCCTTGTACGCGATAATATTCATCCACCAGTACCTTCCTATCAGGAGTAAGCGGCAAGCCCATACCCCGAAGTCCCGGATTGGGTATCAAACCCAACGTCCATATACATAGGCCAACCGCCAGACAATCGCCATTGCTTAGCGTCACCACCCCTGCTTCCTCTCGTAGCGCCTTACGCTTGTGAAGCACTGTTACTCCACATTCGATGAGCTGCTGATCCAACTTCCGTCTAAATTTCTCCGACACTTCCAGGAGCAGTCGTTCCTGTGCATTCAGCAAATAGACGGAGGTATCGGCCGGGTTCAGACCTAGCGCCGCTGCTTCCTTCCGCATGGCGAGCGCCAGCTCGGTGGACGTCTCAATGCCGCTGATGCCTGCTCCTGCAACCACGATGGTCATCAGTCGCTTTTGTTCCTCAGGATTCGTCTCGCGAGCAGCCTTCTGCAGATTGGCACGCCAGCGCTCCCGGATGTCTGCCGCAGCTTGCGGGTCGGTCAAGGCGATGCCACCCTGATCGGGATCCGGTCGTCGAACGATGCTACCAACCGCCACGACTAAAAGGTCATAGTGAATTTGTGCATCATTTCCTTGCACATCCGTATATCGAACCTGTTTTTCCCCACTATCCACAGACGTAACCGCACCTTGTACGAATTCAAATCCTTTTAAAACTAAATTATTCCAGGGGATTACAATCTCTTCCTCAACCGCGGTCGGCCGGAACAACCTCAATTTGCGCAAATGACCGGGCTGATTGTCTAACAGAACAAACCGAATCCGCCGTCCATTCGCCATTCCTTGGGTCGTTTTTTGTATTGATTTAAGCGCTTGAAGCCCTGCATAGCCGCCCCCGATAATGATACATGTTAAGTCGTTCATCATTCCTCAGCTCCTTTTTTATGTTTCATACATATAACAATGTAAGGCTCTGATTTGTGACATCGGAAACGAACGAATGAGAAACCTTGCAGGGCCCGCTTAATCAGCCGTTTATGTTGCGCTTATTCCAGAATTCTACCCTTTAAGGGCATAACTTACAATTTCCAGGTGAACCAAATAATTTCCTTCCTTACTCCACAATATGGCCCGATTGTTGAAAAAATGCTAATGACGATTGTTCAACTAAACTGCCCGTTAGCACAAGAAGCGACTGCCCTCGTTCAGCAATCGCCCCCGTTACTTTAAGTACAATATTTCACATTCTCCTTCATTAATGAGATCAAAAACGGTGATGCCTATAATAAGCATTGCATTAGTACTACTTAATAAATGTGGTTTTAACAGAGAAAGGGCTCCAGTTAAGGAGTCTTTTTTATTCACTACACAACCCATAATTTGTAATAAATTCATACTAGATGCAGCAGAGGGCAAAAAAGCCCTAGTAACCCCAGTGGGGAGGAAAGATTGGCAATTTAGTATCTCAATAACTACTTTTGCAGAGTCATTATTTTTTTAGTACAAGTATCCACACTTCGGTATAAAACCAATCATAATTTATCTTAAAGAGTTGAAAAGAGAGGAGTAGAAGTTATTGGAGGAGAATTATAATAAAGAAAAACAAAAGCCCAATGGTGAAATTGACCCTTTTTCAAGTTTCCTGTTTGGAAACAGTAAACAGAGAGAAACTTACAAAGAAAACGAAAATAATTCACAAGAACAAAAAGAACACTCATCTTTCCATAGCAGTTCTAATCGGATTGATGATTGGTTTTTTGGCTCGAGGAGAAAAGAACAGAACAGTTATCCAACCACTCAAAAACAGATAGAAAATCTTCTTAACAATGTGGATGTTGAATTGCTTATGGAAACCATCGATATGTTAGTCGAAACATCTAATCAATTTAAACCATTAATTAAAGAAATCACCCCTTTTTTTAATCAATTTATTAAAAAATTCAAAACCAAATGAAATATAGAGTATTAGCAACTTCCGTTTCTAATTCGCTACAAAGCCTATATTTCATAATAAGGAAATGAGTTTGTCCTAAAAAAAGCCTAGTGAAATAGCCCTTCCATCCTTAATTTCTTAACATAAATTGTAAGGAGTAAGTCTAAAGGAGGGCTATAAAATGTTTGGTTATGGTGGATACGGCGGATGTTGTGGTGGCTATGGTTACGGATTAGGCAACTCTTGTTAAACCAACCTGCCCGTTACTTGAATAACAAAAAGGCTTTACTCTTTATTGAAGTAAAGAGCGCCGTTTGTGGCATAATAAAAAGCCGCCAATCAAGGCAGCCTGATCTTAAAGCAAAGCACCCGTTTAGTGCATTACTTCACAATCGTATTAATAAAATAAAAGGGAGACATAAAAGAATCCCCCTTATTATTTCAATATCGTATAAGACTTTCCATATCTAACTAGAACATGCCACAATAGCTTTAATTCCTGAAGTACCTCCTTAAAGCTGCCGCGCTCCTTCCAATTTTGAGGATTACGTTGAAGGTCCATTACGGCACAACCAATTACACTTGCATTGATACAATTATTTTGTGCAATGCGTTTTGCCAGAGAAGGCATGGATGGTCCTCTAAAGTCAGAAGGAACTTCATCTACCTTAAGAACAAAGCCCCTATGCCAATATAATTCAATTGAATACTTAAGACATAGTTTTTCTAAAGTTGTTCCGATAATCGTCTCTTTAAAAGAAGGGTCTGCAACAAGCAATTCCACATCTTCTTTAAGTGATATATCCCCATGAACTTGGGCTTCGATGTAGTGATTAAGATTCCGATTTGGTTCTTTTTTTTCGAGGTCCGTTAACTTTTTCTTGAGTTTAACCAGTAAATGATTTATTAATATTGTTGGTGTCATATCCCTTTCACCAATTGCAGATTCCCTAGAGAACGCCTCTTCTAAGAGTGCAGCTAAAATCATATCAAACTCTTCATACGTCCCCTTTTCCCTTGGGTCTTGATGAGAATCTAAATACGTAAACGTAGAGCGATATGAAACTTTTGGAGATAAAAGAAAGTAACATGAGCCAAAACGTGAAGCTGGTCCATCTGAGTGTAACATTACATTCAGTGCACCGTATTTTGGGCGTTGATTATTAGTTGTACCCTCCGTTTGATATGCTCCTCCAAAGATTCTATTCTCCCAAAGGTCACGTTCACCACCTGGAAGAGCAGATACGCTACCGTTTGATATAAGTGTTTCAAACTGACTCCTATATATTCCCTGCTCTAATAGTGCTTCGGCAACGCTTTTCATAGTTGAATCTGGTCTATCGGGATGAAAATGGAGTCCAATTCGTGCGTTAGCTTTTAATCTTATAACCGCATTTTCGAAAATGTCATCTGGGATATTCGACATTTTTAGTATATGATTTATTATTGCTTTAGCCTCAAGATTATGGTTCCTGGCATAATTGGTAATATAGTCCATAGCCAATTGTTGAGACCGAGATAATTCCACCAATTAATTGTTCCTCCTTTCAATTAATAACTTCTTTTATGTGTTCTATATATCTCCAAAATAAGCAAGAACAACAATAACATTTTAATAAAAATAATATACTTCTTCTCAAACAACAAATATATTTTGTAGTAACTCTTATTGAACTAAACTGCTCTATAGTTTAATAAGAAAATCCGCATAATGGTTCTATAAAAGCCCCCTCTCTTTTAGTTCACATTTATATCGTATTACGCACTACTATTAGTTCCAAAATAGGTACTCAACTAGTCCGCAGATACCGAATTTGCATAGACTATTGATGACTCAGAACAAATTTTGTTTACGGAGGATGTTTAATGCATAATATGCTTTTTGGTATTCCTTATGGTGGATGGATAGGCTGTCCGCTTCAATATTGTCCACCTCAAGCGATTCCATCTCAATATGATCCACCTTTGGTTTCACCGGCACACCATCATCCTGTCTATACTCACTTTTTTCATAATGGATACGGAGCATTGATTGCCGTACCATTAGCGGCAGCGGTCCGGTAGCAAACGAAGTGATAGTTCCCCTTGATATCACAAGACTTTGGGTTAGATAATCAAGATGGGCTAATCCGTTAGCCATCCATGCAGCGGAAAAATCGTCGTTGCACCACAGAGAATGAAAATGGGTAGGAAGTGTCAATACTGATACTGACCTTAATCCAGTCAACCCTAATCCATAGGCTTATTAATTAACGCTCTCCTCTTTTTTTTAACGATTGAGCAGGGTCTTCTTTAGTATTGTCATTTTTTTATACTTGAAGAAAATTTATTTTCATGGTAGCTTAAGAACATTTCTTCACAATCTCATTTTAATAATTACCTAATAATAATTTGGTGCACTACAATTATTCGATAATAGTTAATTAATACCTTTTATTATTAGCTCTGTAAAATTCTTGATTATTAGATAAAAAAGAAGGGAAACTCAATTTTTATAGTTTCCCATTTCTTATTTAACATTTAAACCGTAAGAAAATTTACCTTAAGAGTTCTTTGTCAGTAATTTTACCATCTTCAAATGTCCAAACTCGATACATTTTTTCATTTATTTCCACTACCAGTGTATATTCAGAGAACCATTCTCCCCACTGTCCAATACTATTTACAGTGTCTATTTTGGTTATTTCGGGATGATTCTGCAATACTTTTTCTCGAACAGTATTCAATTTAAATTTTGTGTATAAGTTAATTGAAACAAACATCACAACTACAATAATAACTATTGAAAAGAACCATTTTTTCAGTAAAACCACCTCCACCTTACATAATTTTACCCTGCCAATTGAGATAAAACTGCTTGTTAAAATAAGTATTACACTGTGAATTTCGATAGTCACAGACTGTCATATGTGTCAGTCATTTCAAATACAAATGATGTTAATAGAAATTATAATATGCTGGTTAGTGCTTTCGTTACTACGACTATCGACAAATAAGAACTAAGCTAGGTAATTATCCAGATACTTTGTAGCCCCACCTTTAAAGCTGTCTATCCAATGTTTCAAACGAGAATGTAGACCATTCACATTTTGGATGTGAAACAAGCCCTAAATAACTAAGGTACTTTCTTCAACTGCCCCGTAGTGGAATAAGAAGAAGGCTACCGCTGCACCCCCCGCTGTTCAACTAATGCACCCTGTAGTTTAAATGATAATCTTCACAATCTTTTTTTACCTTACCAAAATCTAATCCCTTAATGTGTAGGGGAATACCAAAAAGACGCCTTCTTACTAAAGAAAAGCGCCCTATAACGTAATAAGCACCCTACCTTTTGATTTCTTAAATGAGGGTGAGAATAAACTCCTCCACATCTTCACCACGTGCATTGGAAAACCCGCTGTCTTGACCAGTGATCGTAAATCCGCATCTTTCCAGTACCTTGAGTGATCCGATGTTGTCTTTGGCAGCACGAGCATAAAGGGGACGAATTGTAACGTGTTTTAGAAATTCCCTTAAAGCGTTAGTTGCAATTCCTTTACCCCAATATTCTTTTCCAATCCAATAGCTAACCTCTGGTTCTCCGAACTGCTCAAAACGTGAAATATGACCAACCACGTTATTTTCGACAATGATCGTTTGCTCCATAATATCCTTATCCGTAAGAATTTTGTTCCAATGTGTAATGAAGCTATTCCAATCACCGGGGTCCTTACTCGTAAAGGCAGCCATATGGTTTGCTTCACGGTTCTGTTGGTGCTTGAAAAAAATAGGAAGGTCATCCCCAACCACGTTCCGAAGCATTATGTTACTCATCAAACTCCTCCTTTATCGTTTACTTTATTTTAACAAACATGCGTTCCTGTTTCGATAAAATATTGGAATACCAAATCCATTTTATGAAAACAAAAATATATTCTGATCAAACCACTTTGATTTGCCTCTAATAATCCTTTCACTTATTCTATTAAATGGCCCGATTGTTGAATAAAAGCTAATGACGATTGTTCAACTAACCTGCCACATTAGTTTAAGAACATTTCTTCACAAACTAAGTCGTTATTTACATATCTAATGTTTATCTATTCCTTTTTACCCTTATAATAAGCTAACGAGTTACCAATAATCATACAAATAAGTCCACCTATCCCAGTCGATATAAAAGATAGTTCTTCTTTAAAAAAGGACCAACTTATAATCACAAATATAATAATTAACCAGCCTAAGACATTTGTTATTTTAAGTTTTATTCCTTCACCTCCATTAGACTTAGGCAAGTATAAGCTAATCGCGTTTAAAAAAATTCCAAATAATGCAATTAATGTGCCGATTATAAACCAATGAGTTGATAAAAAAGTTTGAAAATATACCCCTACCATCATTAAGAGTAAGCCAACCCAAATTAATATTCTTCCTTTTTTCATTTTTCTTCTCCTCAAAAGAAATTTTTTATTAAGTTTTAATACAATACCATCCAATCTAAACTGCCTATGTTTTTTTCATTTTCTTGTACTAACCTGACCCGTTAGTTCAACAAGAAAAAAGACCGCCACAGCGATCATCATCTTTAACTATTGCACCCGTTAGTTTAAGTACAATCCTTCACAATCTCAAATTTCAGCTCAAAATAAAAGTTGTTTTTTGAAGAGCTAAGCCTTTCAGAAAAACAAAGTAAAACTGTTTTTTATTATCTTGTTTTTATCAAACGTACCAAAGAAAAAGCTAGCAAAAAGAAAACAGTAAAAAAAATGATTGAACAAATTATTAGAGTTATCACCAATAAAAATATATTATTATTAAAAGGTCCTACATATGAAAAATTGAAATTCCCTGAAAATTGTGACCCGATAAATTTTACGACTCCATATACCACAATAAATAGACTAAAATTTAAAAAGAGTGAATATATAAAAGACTTTCTTAGAATTTTCAATACATCACCTTTTTCCTTTTCTAAACGCCAATCTGATCAGTAAGCCAACCTTCAATAAAATGTTTTAATGAAGCAGCTACCCAGGTCCGACTATCATCCTCGTGATTCCAAACATAAATATCGGTTTTATCTATGGTCCCATTCTTTAATATTGCATAACAAAATAAATCTCCATTTCCTGCGTCCGAGAAAAAGAAAAGATTATCAAATGGCATATAAATATCTTTATAATCTTCATAATTTCTAAAAGACAGATTGTCCTCAATAATTTGGGAAGTTGACCAAACCAAAGGACAATTCCAATTATCGAATACTCCATTTGTTTCATTAAATAACTCAGCTAATTCTTCTGGCAATTGAACATTTAATTCTTTTTGAATTTGAGCAATTTCATAACTTGTTGCGGGTTCTTTAAAATGATGTTCCTTCGAAATAGAAGAGATAAATTTCTCCCATATATTGGTATTTCTCCTTAAATTTAATATTGAATATGTGTTTTATATTCAACTTCATTACTTAAAAATCCTTCTTGAAATAACCTGCACCGTTAGTCGAATAAAAAGAATTGCAGCTGCAATCCTTCTTGAACTCAAACACCCGTTAGATTAATAACCTTACAAAAGCCCTTACCTGATAAATTCAGCCTTAAGCAGATAAACAACATCGTATTTTTTTAACGCATTCATATGACCATCCACATCTTTATAAAAATCGGAGGAAAGTGAACTCATACCACTTTTATCATTTGAATAACAAATACTTGCTAATACTGTTTCTCCTTCAATCGAGGTATTTCCTTCTTGAATGTTCCCCCACACACTTGACATTTTATCTAACCCATTTGAATTTGAATCAAATCCACTTATCGAATCCGTGCTACTGTTACTGCTAATACCAATATTAAAAGTAAGTTGCTTTGTACTTTCGTTTGTTTTTGGGAGTGCAAAGATAATGGAGCCATTTTCCTCTATCTGTGAGGTTATATGACTTATTTTATCATCAACCAATTTACCTGATTCATATTTTTCAATCCATACGGATACATCTTTATATTCACTATCTACGTTGAAATCAAATACAAATGATTTATCTGAGGTGGTAGTAAGCATCGCATTTTCTTTCGTTGCTAATTCAGCAACGGAAACAGTGTTTGATTTGGAATTGTTTTTATTACAAGCACTTAAAGTAAATACCAGTAGTGCAGATATTATTAATACAAATAACTTTTTCATTTTTATTTTCCCCTTTTATAACTGTTTTCCAATTCTAACCTTTCAAAAAAACTGACCCTTTCATCAAAGAAAAGTGGGCGATTTCCTTTTTGAAGTATTGCCCCCCTTAGTTGAAGAAAACAAGGCAATTGAAACAGCCTTGTTAATGAAATTAATACGTAGATTATTGTCTAATTATATATCCGTTTATATCATTAATGGTTCTTTCAAAACAGTATAGTCCGTTCGGTCTTGAATTTATTTATGTAGGTTAAAAACTTCTAATTGACCTTTTTTCATACTGTTTCCCCTTTAGAATTTTTATTCTTAATTAGACTAAATTCGACAACAATTTGAAATAATCCTTCTTCAACTCCCTCAGTTTAATACGAATATCTCTCGAATGCTCACTTATTCGCAGGATTTCATATCCCTTGTAATTGGATTTACTTGTAATTGAAATGAGT